>NZ_JBEORT010000071.1:0-35427 GCF_040302425.1 Streptomyces sp. NPDC126497 | reverse complement strand
CGACCGGCACCTGGACGGACATCAGCCCGGTGGCGGAGGCCGACACCTACTACGGCTTCAGCGGCCTGACCGTGGACCGGCAGAACCCGTGGGCGCCGGGCGCCGCGAGGGCGCCGGCGACGACGAGTGCCACGCCGGTCGCGAGCGCGATCCGTGCGGGGCGGGTGAGGTTCCTGCGGTGTGGGGAAGGCGCGGCCATGGCGGGCGTCCTGTCGTCGAACCGGTCGGTTTGCCGTTCAGTACGACCGGCCGGAACGCCCGTTGGTTGCCCGGGCGTTCACCACGACCTCACCCCCCGTCACCGCAGTGGCTAGAACGGTTCGAAGTCGTCGTACTCCCGCTCCGACTCGTCCCGCTCGGCCTGCTTGTCGCGGCGCCGCTGGGCGGCCGGGCGGGGCGCCTCGAGGCGGTGGTCCTCGCCGCGCCGGCCGAGCATCTCCGCACCGGCGGTGACGGTCGGCTCCCAGTCGAAGACGACCGCGTTGTCCTCCGGGCCGATGGCGACGCCGTCGCCGGACCGGGCGCCGGCCTTCATCAGCTCCGTCTCGACACCGAGGCGGTTGAGCCGGTCGGCGAGGTAGCCGACGGCCTCGTCGTTGTTGAAGTCGGTCTGGCGGACCCAGCGCTCGGGCTTCTCGCCGCGCACGCGGAACAGCGGCTCCCCGTCGACGTCCTCGCGGGTGACGGTGAAGCCGGCGTCGTCCACGGCCTTGGGCCGGATGACGATGCGGGTCGCCTCCTCCTTGGGCCTGGCCGCCCGTGCCTGGCCCACCAGTTCGGCGAGCGCGAACGACAGCTCCCTCAGTCCCGTGTGGGCGACGGCCGACACCTCGAAGACGCGGTAGCCGCGCGCCTCCAGGTCGGGGCGCACCATCTCGGCGAGGTCCTTGCCGTCGGGGACGTCGATCTTGTTGAGGACGACGATGCGGGGGCGGTCGCCGAGACCGCCGTACTGCCGCAGCTCCTCCTCGATGATGTCGAGGTCGGAGAGGGGGTCGCGGTCGGACTCCAGCGTGGCGGTGTCCAGCACGTGCACGAGCACGCTGCACCGCTCGACGTGCCGCAGGAACTCCAGGCCGAGCCCCTTGCCCTGGCTGGCGCCGGGGATGAGGCCGGGCACGTCGGCGATGGTGTAGACGGTCGACCCGGCGGTGACGACGCCGAGGTTCGGGACCAGGGTGGTGAAGGGGTAGTCGGCGATCTTCGGCTTGGCGGCGCTGAGCACGGAGATCAGCGACGACTTGCCGGCGCTCGGGTAACCGACCAGCGCCACGTCGGCGACGGTCTTGAGCTCCAGGACGACGTCCCGCAGGTCCCCCGGCTCGCCGAGCAGCGCGAACCCGGGCGCCTTGCGGCGCGCGGAGGCGAGGGCGGCGTTGCCGAGCCCGCCGCGTCCGCCCTGGGCGGCGACGTACGACGTCCCGTGCCCCACGAGGTCCGCGAGGACGTTCCCCGCCTTGTCCAGGACGACGGTGCCGTCCGGCACGGGGAGGACCAGGTCCTGCCCGTCCTTCCCGGACCGGTTGCCGCCCTCACCGGGCTTGCCGTTGGTGGCCTTGCGGTGCGGGGAGTGGTGGTAGTCGAGGAGGGTCGTCACGGACTGGTCGACGGTGAGGATCACGTCGCCGCCGCGTCCGCCGTTGCCGCCGTCGGGCCCGCCGAGCGGCTTGAACTTCTCACGGTGGACGGAGGCACAGCCGTGGCCTCCGTTACCCGCGGCGACGTGCAGTTCGACGCGGTCCACGAAGGTGGTCATGGGATGTGCCTCCAGTTACTACGGGGTTGTCTCTTGCCCAACACGCGAAAGGCGGACCCGCTTCCCGTGGGGGAAGTGAGGTCCGCCTCGCGAAAGTGTCCGGTCAGGCGACCGGGACGATGTTCACGACCTTGCGGCCACGGTGGGTGCCGAACTGCACCGCACCGGCCTGCAGGGCGAACAGCGTGTCGTCGCCGCCACGGCCGACGCCGGCGCCCGGGTGGAAGTGGGTGCCACGCTGGCGGACCAGGATCTCACCCGCGTTGACGGCCTGACCGCCGAAGCGCTTCACGCCGAGCCGCTGGGCGTTCGAGTCGCGACCGTTCCGGGTGGACGATGCGCCCTTCTTGTGTGCCATGTCTCCTCAGTCCCTTACTTCGCAGCCGCGGGGATCTCAGTGACCTTGATCGCCGTGTACTGCTGGCGGTGGCCCTGACGACGGCGGTAGCCGGTCTTGTTCTTGTAGCGCAGAATGTCGATCTTCTGGCCCTTGTGGTGGTCCACGACCTCGGCCTGGACCTTGATGCCGGCCAGCACCCACGGGTCGCTGGTCACAGCGTCGCCGTCGACGACGAGCAGGGTCGAGAGCTCGACCGTGTCGCCCACCTTGGCGGTGGAAATCTTGTCAACCTCAACGATGTCGCCGACAGCAACCTTGTGCTGGCGACCACCGCTGCGCACGATGGCGTACACGCGGATCTCACTCTCACTCGAAGAACGGCACCCCCGCAGGCCAGCCGCCCGGCCATGAACACGGACGACCTCTCCCGGCCGCCGAAGCACCCGGAAGGAAGAGGTTTACGGGGATGTGGCGGCCCCGATGGACACGCCGACGGTCAAGGTTACGGGGCGTGCATCCGCCGGTCAAACCGGATGACCAGTGACCATGGCTACACACCCCGCGCACGCAGACACCGTCGAAGCCTCCCGGACTGATTCCGGTCCTCAAAAGAGGCCTCGGTCAGGTCTCGAATTGGATCCCAGGGCCTGAGCTCCAGCGTTTCGGTCGGAACCTGCGACACCCGCGCTCTGAGGCTGATGTGCGCCGGAACAGGGTGTATCAGCCAGGCGAGGCCGCAACGCCCCGTGGCGTCGTGACAATACTCCGCTGACGTTGCCGCCACCATTACCGTCAAGCACCCCGGAAGGTTTCACCGAGCGTAACTATTAGTGAAACCTTCCGGGGCAGAAACCACTACGACTCATCCACCTGTTCTTGGAATTCAAAGAGCGAGGGAGCATCAAAGTCACACTCCGCCTCACGCCATGCAGGCTTGGCGGAGATCACGAAACTCTGAATATTTCGCTCGAGTAGATACGTTCCACTGGACCTCAAGCCATTCGGAAGCCTTTCGGTGACACGAAATGCCTCCTCTGGCCCAGCTTCCGCAACTACCAGACCGGGATATGAGGACCGGATGGACATGAATTCGACATGCCCGAAATAGACCTCAACTCGAGTCAGCGTCCGAGCGATTCGATCGGGGTTGCTACGCAGGATAAGCTGCCGATGTGAGGCACTGAAGCTCCATACATTGAACTTCCTGCCCGACTCAAACAACACCTTCACCCTATTCCCGCACCCTTCCTCAGAGCGGCGAAGTCCGGCATGTGCATCGTCGCCGGCAGGCCATTCCAGTACCAGTTGATCGAGTCCCAGCTTCGATTACCGAGCATCACGTTTCTGCCAATGACGCTCATCTCCCACGCTGTCCCATAGCCTGATTTTGTTGCCATGCTCAGTCCGCCTTGAACTCCACGGATGTAAGCGTTCGCGAAGGCTTCGGCAGGGGTTGCTCCAGGGAGACCATCAAGCGTGACGGTGAGCCTGGTGCCGGGGTTTCCCACGGCTTCTTGAACACCATTCATCCAACCCGGGAGACCATTCTCCGCAACGTCTCCATAATTTCCGTCGTTAAAGGTATGGGCTGCCGAGTCTCCAGCCGCACGGCGAGAATCAGCCAGAGCATCCGAATGCTCACCGACACCCAGCACAACGCTGTCACCACAGTTGTGGACGAGGACCGGGGTGGCGCCTGCCAGCACATAATACGTGTGGATGCCCTCGACCGTCAGGTCGTGTGTACGCTGGCGCTTCTCGAAATGACGGTTGGCTTCGACCTCGACCGTGTCGCCCGACGGCGTGTGCAGCGTCATGCCGGGCTCGAGATCGCCGGCCTTGATCCAGGCCTGCTCCGACGTCACCCAGAACGGGTGGGTGGTCGTGGCGACCAGAGCCTGGGACTTGCCCGAGGCGGTCTTCACCGTGAGGTCGGAGAAGGATTTGTCGTCCTCGGTGACGATGGTGCCCGCGACCTCGCGGACCTTCTTCTCGCCGGTCTTCGTGTCGGTGGTGACGACCTTGTCGCCCAGCTCCACCTTCTCGATCGGCTTGGTCTTGCCGCTGGCGAGCAGGACCTTCGTGCCGGGAAGGAAGCTGTGGCACTCGGGCTTTTTCCTCTTGAGTGCGGCTATCGCCTTCTCTCTGGCGTCCGCCAGTTCGTCCCTGGCCTTCGCCAGCTCGCCCATGGCCTTGCCCAGGGCCTTGTTCGCCTTGTGGAGGGCCTTCACGCCGCCGATCAGGTCTCCGACCAGGCCGGTCACCCGTTTGACGAGCTTGGCGGCCTGCGCCCATTCCCACCGCGCCCCGTACTTGGCGAGGATCTTGCCCGCCAGGCCGCCCGCGAAGCTGCCGGCGATGTTGAGCAGGGTCTCGCCGCAGGCTCCGACGTCGCCGCTGGAGATGCAGTCCAGGGCCGCGTCGACGCCGAGGATGTCGCGGGCGATCTTGACAAGGGCCTTGCCCGCCGTCTTGATGCGCTGCTTGGCCTGCGCCTGCTGCGTCTTCGCCGCCTCCACGTTCTGGGCTGCCCCGTCGGCTTTCGCCTGAGCCTTGGCTACAGGGCTCCTCTCGTGGTAGCTGGTGCCGCCGCAGATGCCGTTGGCGGAGCGTGTGGTGGCGCAGGGCTCCAGGCCGCTGGGGTCGGAGAGGGTGACCGGGGAGTTGTCGGCGTAGGCGTAGCCGTTGATCTGGTGCGGCCGGGTGTAGTCGATGACCGGGTCGACCGAGATGAACTTGCCGAGCTGTGGGTCGTACTCGCGCGCTCCCAGGTGCGTGAGCCCCGTCTGTGCGTCGATGGTGCCGCCGACGTAGCCCTTCTCCCCCGGCCAGGTGCCCGTCTTCTCCCCGCGGTCCACGCCGTAGGGGTCGAAGCGGCGCTGGCTGATCGCGCCGGTCGCGGCGTCGATCGCCACCTCGCCCGTGCCGTGGTGGTCCGAGGCGACGAAGGACACCTTGTCCGCGGTGCGGACCGCGACCGACTGGCCGGCGTACTCGTAGTAGCGGGTCGCCGACTTCTTCGTGCCGTCGGCCGACAGCTTCAGCTCCGTGCCGGGCAGGTAGACGGTCGTCCCCGAGGAGTCCTTGCGCACGACCCGCTTGCCGGAGCCGTCGTACAGGTAGCTGCTCTTCGAGCCGTTCGCCTCGGTGGCCTCGCCCAGCTTGCCCTCGTCGGTCCAGGCCAGGGTCTGGGCGTCGCCGCCGATGGTGCGCTTGGTGGTGTTGCCCGAGTCGTCGTACTCGTACGTCGACTGCCGGTCCCCGGTCGGGGTCTTCTCCACCACCTTGGTGACCTGGTGCGGGCCGTCGCCCAGCGCGCCCGCGGCGCCGTACTCGTAGCCGCGGGTGATGTTCTTCGCCGCGTCGAGCCCGGTGTCGTGGACCGTCTCCGAGACCCGGTTGCCGATGGCGTCGGTCTCGTAGGACTTCCAGTACGGTGCCGGACCGCCCAGCGCGCTCGAACCGGCCGCGGAGTCACAGGCCGCCGGGCCGCTGCCGTCCACCGGGGTGGTGGAGCCGCGCGTGCCCGCGCCGGCCGCGGTCGCCGCGGTGGCCCTCGGGGTCCAGGCGTCCTTCAGCCGCTGCCGGCTGTCGTAGGCGAAGCACTGCATGTCCGGCGCGGCGGAGTTCGCGGTGTCCGCGATGGACAGGACGTTGCCGGCCTGGTCGTAGGAGTACCGCGAGTCCTTCGCCGGGGCGGTCGCGCCGTAGACGTCGACCACCGAGCGGGTGAGCCGGTCGGTTCCCTTCTCGTAGCTGTAGGTCTGCCAGACCTTCTTGCCGCTGCCGGTGGACAGCTCCAGCTGCTGCAGCAGGCTCTTGCCCGAGTAGACCGTGTCGGTGACGTACGGGGTGGCGCCCTTCATCGTCGTCGGGCGCTGCAGGCTGTCGTACGTGTAGTTCAGCACCTCCTCCGGCAGGTCGCCGATGGCCGGCAGGCCGGTACTCCGGAGGGTTCCGTCCTGGTTGTAGGTGGAGGTGAAGGCGTAGGTGCCGGCCAGGTCGCCCTGTGAGGCGGGGATCTGGTAGGCGGTCTTCAACGGGCGGTAGAAGTTGTCCATCGACTGGACGGCCGTGGCGAAGTACTCGGTCGACGACGTGTAGCTGAGGAAGGCGTAGGGCTGGCCCAGCCAGTCCGCCTTGTCGTACCGGGTCTCGGTGAGCTTGGTGCCCGTGGTGGCGTCGCCCCGCCAGGTGGTCAGGACGCGGCCGAGGCTGTCGTAGACCGTGGAGGTCTTCTTGTTCCGGCCGTCGTACGTGGCGACCGGGCGGTCCAGCGCGTCGTACTCCGTGCGCGAGGTGCCCGCGTCCGGGTCGACCGACTTGGTCTTGCGGCCCAGCTGGTCGTACTCGTGCCGCCACACGTTGCCCTTGGCGTCCGTGACGGTCTCGAGCCGGCCCGCCACGGTGTACGTGTACTTGGTGGAGTCGTACGGGACGCCCGCGGCCGGGGAGGCGCCGCGGTAGTGGCGGATCTCGGAGACGTTGCCCTGGCCGTCGGTGACCGTCGTCGTGGGCACGCCGCCGACCGGCGGGTCGACGTGGGTCAGCTCGCCCTCGTACGAGGTCGTGGTGCGCCACTGCTCGGCACCGCCGACCGCGTGGATCTGCGCGGTGGGCCGGCCCAGGCCGTCGTACCACGTCAGGCTCTGCTGACCGACCTGGCCGTCCACGACGGTCAGCAGCTCGCCCGAGGGCGCGCCCGCCGCGTTGTAGGTGGCGTTGATCTTCTTGACGTTGCCCGTGCCGTCGTACCAGGCGTCGGCGACCATGCGGGTGCCGTCCAGGCCCTCGGTCTGGATCTGGCGCGGCCTGAGGAAGGCGTCGTAGAGCTGGTACTCGCTGCCGTAGGAACCGTCGTTCTCGATCTTCTCGGTCCTGATCGAGGTGACCTTGTCCTTGCGGACGTTGTACGAGTACTTGATGCTCGGCGCCCTGCTGGACGGCTGGTCCGCCAGCCACACCGACGTCAGGCGGCCCATCGCGTCGTACGCGAGGTCGGTCCGCTTGCCGTTGGGGTCGGTCTGTCCCTTGGACATGCCCCAGGCGGGCTCGTAGTCGGTGGTGGTGACGTGATCGGCGGCGTTGGTGACGACCGTCTTCGTCAGCAGACCGTTGGTCTCGCTGTACTTGGTCTTCGTCTCGTTCTGTCCGGCGTCCTTCTGGGAGAGCGGACGGCCGAAGGCGTCGTAGGTCGTCGTACCGGTGACCTGGTACGTCGCCGTGGTGCCGCTGTGCGACGTCATCCGCTCGGTCTTCGTCGCGTCACCCGTGGTGGGGGGCGCGCCGAAGGCTCCGTTGTCGTAGGAGGTGCGCTCGTCGGCCAGGACCTGCGTCCTGCGGTCGGGGGTGGCGGAGCACCTCACCGACACGGACTCGCTGCGCGCGGGCAGCGACAGGATGTTCTTCGCCGTGTTGTCCGCGTAGGTGGTGCGGGTGCAGGTGTCGTCCTTGGCGGTGGAGACGTCGCCCTGGTCGTCGACCGTCAGTGTCCGGCCGGTGCCGTTCGACGTGTCGTACGTGGTGGTGGACTTGGTCTCCCGCCAGGTCCCGTCCGCCTTCAGGTTGAAGCCGCGGCCGGTCTGGGTGCGCACGATCGCCGCGCGGGTGGTGCCCCAGCTCTTGGTCTGGGTGGCGGTGTAGTGCTTCCAGGGTGTGCTGATCGTCTTGGAGACCAGCTTGCCGCCGTCGTAGGTGGCCGCCTCCAGCTCGTGGCCGGTGAACTCCTCGGCGTCGGTGTACTCGGCACCGGTGGAGTCCTCGACCTTCACCGACCGGGTTCCTCCGGCCGGGTCCTTGTCGCCGTCCATGCCCTGCAGGAAGGTGTGGTCGACCCGTGTGGTCTGCTTGTCCGCGGTGCCGCTGGTGACGGTGACCCTGCCGTAGCCCTGCCAGCCGCCCCAGGTGAGGTACTTCTCGTCGGTGATGCCGTCCGGCTTGGCCTTGCGCCAGGCCGCGTCGCCCTGGTAGGCGTAGCGGGTGACCATGCCGTCGCTGCCACCGGTGCGGTCGGTCTCGATGACCGCGGAGACGACGTACTTGTGGAACCAGTCGGTGATCGGGTCCAGGTAGCCCGGCGGAGCCCACTTCACCGGGTAGCAGCGCTTGGTCGACTCGCCCGGCTTGGGCAGCGCCGCCTTGGTGCAGTCGGCGGGCGCGTAGTTGACGTCGAGCTGGGCTCCGGTCTCGCTGAGGACCATCGACAGGCGGAAGCGGTGGAACGGCGCGATGTTGTCGCCGATCGCGTCGACGCGGTTGGCGAGCTGCTCGCCGAAGAGGTCCACGGACGGCAGCTTCACCGCGGTGGTGCCGGCGCGACCCTCGTGTTCGATCTTCGACAGCCACAGGGTCTTGGAGTCGTCGCCGTTGTCCGTGAACAGGTGGGTCAGGATCCAGGCGTCGACGTCCTGGTGGGACGTGGCGTCCTTGCGCATCTGCGTGACGACCGAGGCCAGCCGCTTGGTGGTGAAGAACGTCTGCACCGGGGAGGTGCACTTGGTGTTCGCCTTGCACTCCTGGTCGACCGGGACGTCCGGCCAGTGGGCGGCGTTGGCCTTGGTGCGCTTGCTCTCCGCACAGTCGAAGGCGTCGGTGCGCAGGCAGCGTTCGGCGGTGTCGAACACGATCCGGGCCGGGGCCTTCGCCGCGTAGACCTGGCCGTCGCGCTGGCCGTAGTCGATACGCTCGAGCCAGCCGCCGCGGTGGTACGCGGTGCCGTTGACGTCCGTCTTGCCGTTCAGCGCGTAGTGGTTGGTCTCGCGCTCGTAGTAGTAGGACATCACGTTGCCGTGGGTGTCCTTGACGTAGTCCAGGCTCCAGCGCCAGGCCTGCTCGCAGTGGGCGGCGGAGAAGGTGGCGTTGTAGCAGGGCTCACCGGAGTCGTCGCCGAAGACGGGGGCCGTCCAGACCGACTCGGTCTCCTCGTTGCCCGTGGCCCAGCCCGGCAGGCGGTTGAGGCCGAAGTAGTACTCCGTGCCGTCCGAGGTGGTGATCCGCCAGTGCTCGCCCTTGTCGTTGCTGCCGCCCCCGTCGCCGTTGACGGCGCCGGTCAACCGCTCGACCTTGCTGCCCTCGTCGGACGACATGTGCCACTTGCCGGTGGTGTCGTCCTTGACCAGCTCGCCGGAGGAGCCGTTGAGCATGACCGTGGCGTTCTCGAACGCCCAGCACTGCTCGCCGGAGCCGGCGTGGCCGTCCTCGGAGCAGGGCTTGTAGCGGCGCTCGATGTAACCGGGGTCGTAGGAGAAGCCCTCACCGATCCACGAGCCCTGGTTGTTGGTGGCCGAGGTGCGGCCGTCCGCCGACTGGGAGGAGTAGCCGAGGCCGACGGTCGGGGTCAGGCCGCCCGGGGTCGGAACGGAGCGGAAGGGATAGTTCCAGGTGAACGCGCCGGAGGAGGCGGCGACGCTCCAGCTCGCGGACGGCGCCAGCGCAGTCGCCTTGTAGGTTCCCTGCGCGCCCGACGGCCCCGCCGCGACCGCGACCAGGGAAGTCGCATCGGCGGCCATCGTGGAGGCGCCCCCCGCGGGGGCGGGGGCGGCCGTGACGTCGGCGGAGACCGTGCCCTTGCGCACGTCGTTCACCGTGGGCAGCACCTTGGGCTGCTCGGGGCAGGCCTTGCTGCCCGGCACGGCGACGGTGGCGCAGGCGGGAATTTGGACCAGCTGCAGGCGGGAGGCGTAGGAGCCGCCGAAGCCCTCGGCGAACTCCGAGTAGTCCACAGTCAGGCGGACCTTCGCGGCCGCCTCGCCCTCGCCGTCGGCACGCTCGACTCCCAGCAGGACGCCCGCGCCGAGCCGCGCGGCGCGCGCGGGGTCGAGGACGTCCACGCGGACCTTGTCGGCCTGCCGCGCCGACTGCGCGGCCTTCGCCTTGCTCCGGACCGCGGTCTTCGCCTCACCGACCTTGACCGGCAGTCCGCCGACCTCGGTCGGGCCGGACGCGCCGACGGTCACCTCGACGCCGCCCGGCCGGGGCCACGTCGCCTTGTCGAGGCCCTTGACCGCGGCCTCGCGGGCCGGGTCGGAGGGGCGGAGCTTCGCTTTCGCCGAGGTTCCCTTGGCGGGATCCCCGTCGTCCTGGACCCCGGGGCGGCTGGTGCGGCTCCGGTTCCCGTCGTCGAGCGCCACTGCCTGGACCGTCGAGGCGGACATCACGAGCGAGAGCCCGAGCACTGTCGCGGCGACCACCGGTCTGGGCATGCGGCGGCTCAGTGAGCGGCCACGGAAGAACATCCGTCTACTTCCTGATCGTAGGGGGTGGGAGAAGAGGAGGGCAGGCAGGAGGGGCGTGCCGGACCCTTTCGGACCCGGCACACCTCGTCTGCGCGGTGCGTCACATGTCGGGGAGGGCCGTCAGCGCGGCCATCTGCTGCACCGCGGCCAGGTCGGACGCGCCGCCGTACACCCGCACCTCGTCGATCGCTCCGGCGAAGTACTCGCTCTCCCCGCGCAGCGAGCGGCCCACCTGCAGACCGCCCGTGGCGGGCCACAGCGTGGCGTCCTTCCCGTGGGCGCCGGCGACGAGCTGGCCGTCGACGTACAGCCGGATCGAGTTGGCGAAGGCGTCGTAGACGACCGCCAGGTGCTGGCCGGAGCCACTGGTGTCGGGCAGCGACTGGTCGTCGGTGAAGGTGACGACCTCGGGGGCGGCCGCGTCGGTCCTGGCCACCGCCAGCTCCCACTGCTGTGTCGCGGCCTGGTAGCGGACCTGGACGCGGTTGGCGTGGGCGCCCGGCAGGGACAGCACCGTCTGCGACTTCTCCGGGTCCAGCGAGGTGAGCTGGGCGCGCGCGGCCACGGTGAAGCTGCCGTTGCCGGTGATCGGGGCGATGGCGGTGGACGCGTAGTCACCGTCGCCGTCCAGGACCAGGTTGCCGTCGCCGACCAGGGCCGCGACGTCGAACAGCGGGTCGGCCGGGCGGTAGACGGAGGCGTTGCCCGAAAGGGACAGCGCCTGCCCGCCGCCGGTCTCCGGCGACGATCCGCCCGTGGCCTCGTCGAGCTGCCAGTAGCCCTTGCGCTCCGGCTTGACGGTCATCAGCTCGGCGACCTGGGCCGCCGGCAGGACACGGTCGAAGACGCGGACCTCGGCGAGGTCACCGGTGAAGTTGTCCTGGTAGCCGCTCTTGGCCGTGGACCGGCCGATCTGCAGCGGTCCGTACGACTTCCAGGTGGAGCGGCGCTGCGCGGCCCACTTCGATTCCTTGTTGATGTAGAGCCGCAGCTCCGGACCGCCGGACTTCTGGGCGTCGTACACGCCGGTCAGCAGTACCCACTGGTCCTTGACCACCGAGGTGCCGGTGGCGACGGCCTTCCACTCGCCCAGCGAGTCCACGTCGTTGACCGGGACGGAGAACTTCCAGGCCTGCGCGGTGGCGTCGTAGCCGAGGGTGAAGCCGGGCTCACCTGTGCCGTCCTGGCTGATGACCGCCATGTCCCGGTCGAGCGCGGTGGGCCGTACCCAGGCGCTGACGCTGAAGCTCTTGGCGGTGTCCAGCACGGTCTCGCTGACGTCGAGGTACGCCTCGGCGCTGCCGTCGAAGTGGGCGGCCTGGTCCGCCTTGCCGCCGGGGCCGGCCGCGCCGAAGCCGACGGCGGTGCCGGCGGTCGCCGAGAACTGGCCGCTCTCGTCGTGGGCATCGGTGCCGTCGGCCGGGTCGGCGAGGTTCCACTGGGCGACGACCGGGGTGCCCTCGCTCACCAGGAAGTCGTACAGGGTGCTGCTGGCGTGACCCGCCTTGTCGACGGCGACCACTTCCAGCACCTGGCGTCCGGAGCGGGTCGGCATCCACTGCGTCGAGACCGGGCCGCCGGCCTTGGCCGGGGTCAGCGGGGCGAGCGCGGCGCCGTTGAAGGAGTACTGGTACTTGACGACGTCGGTGTCCGGGATGGCGTCGTTCGGGTTGGGGGAGAAGGAGAAGCTGCCGTAGGTGCCCACGCCGTCGTGGTAGACGGTGTCGGACGGGTACTGCTTGGACAGCACCAGCGGCTTGCCCGGCCAGGTCTTGTCGTAGACGAACTCGCAGCGCTGGGCAGGGTCGCCGTCCCAGCTCCACGGGCCGTAGCCGTCACCGTCGGTCGCCCGTGCGCTCCAGTAGATGACGGTGTTCTGCGGGATCGTCGACCTGACGGTGTGCTCGAACTTGGTGGCGGTGGTGGGGGACAGCCATTCCTTCGTGGTGTAGCCGTAGGACTTCGCCTCCTTGGTGGCGGGGTCCGTCCACTCCACCTTGAACTCGACCCTCACCTTGTCGGTCTTGCCGTCGGCGTGGTCCGGGTCGCTGGCGATGGCCTTCAGCGTCGGCGGCTTGTCGGTGGTCGGGCGGTTCGCACCCCACTTGCACAGACCACCCGGGTCCGTGGACATGTCCGCGGTCCTGATCTGCCGGGGCAGGTTGTTGTACTTGATCGACAGGTGGGCGTTGCCGCAGATCCGCTTCCATTCGGCGAGACGGGACTCGTCGGCCGCGCGCAGGCCCAGCGTCATCGAGTTCCAGCCGCCCGCGGCGGCCGTCTTGATCTCGCTGGTCAGTTCCGGGTTGGTGTTCTCGTCGCTCTCGAAGCGCAGGTTGGGCTGGCTGGAGCAGGACGTCGGGGAGATCGCCCTGTCGACGGTCGCGATGTGGTCGTCCCAGTCGTCCACGGTGTTGGACCAGTTGCTGGACGGACTGATCGAGTAGTTCTTGCCGCCGATGCGGTAGAGCCGGATGGGCTCCGCGGCCGGTTTCGCGCTGTAGATGTGCTCCACCCGGGCGGCGAAGGTGGCGGCCACGATCTGCTTCCCCTTGTAGAAGGAGAGGGGCATGGTGAACAGCAGGCGGCGGGAGCCGACACCGTTGCAGGAGACGGGGTTGTAGTCGGTGGGGCACTTGCCGACGCCGGCGCTGCCGGAGTACTTCCAGTCCTGCTCCGAGGGAATGCCGGACATGATCCCGGTCCAGGAGGTCCGTGACGCGATCCCCTCGATGGGGTCGATGACGACGGGGAAGACGGTGTCCTCGTCCTTGAGCAGCTTCTGGTCGGGGATGAGGCTGAGCCTGTCCTTGCCCACCTCTACGCCCAGTGGGGTGACGCGGCCACCGCCGCCGGGTCCCTCGAGGGGGGGCTCGGGTGCGGCCTGCGGACCGGTGGTTGTCTCCTCGGCGCCGGCCGCCGCGGCCCTCAGCGCCGTCGCGACGGCCTTCGGTCCCTGCTTCGCCGTTGCCGTCTCCTTGGCGGCGGCGGAGTCCCACATGGCCGGTCTGCCGGCCTCGAAGACGGTACCGCCGACGACGGCGTCCTCCGCGACGATCGCCCCGGAGGCGTCCTCGGCGACCTTCAGACCGTCGGTCGTCATGCCCAGATCGAGCCGGGCCAGGCGCGGATCGGCCGCTGCCTCGGACGTCTTGACGACGAGCAGATGGCCGAAGCCGTCGGTCTCGGCCCGCACGGCCAGGTCCACACCGGGCAGGACCTCGGCGTAGGTGGCGGTGTCGCCGTCGACGCTCGGCTCGGGCAGTCTGCCGTACGGCCAGGACAACGCGAACTCACGGCCCGCCCGCTGCATCGTCACGAACGGCTTGCCCGCCTGTCCGGCGGAGAAGGCCAGGTCGACGGTGGCGGCCTTCGGCCCCCAGGTACCGTCGGCCCGCTTCACCAGGGTCGCATCGACCTTGACCCACTGTCCGTTCTGCACGGTGCGCACGGGCTCCGTGTACTCGTGGGCGGTGAAGCTGCCGTCGGGCTCGGCGAAGATCTCCCGGCGCTCGGAGCGCATTCCGATGACCTCGGTCTGCTTGCCGCTCCTACGTGCCTCGGCGAGGGCCTGCTGCTCGGTCACCATCGGCTGGTCGGCCGCGACCTGTGCCTGGCGCTCCGGTCCTCCGCCTCCCGGAAGGGCGACCACGCCCGCCGTCACCACGCCGGCGACGGCCGCCGCCACGGCGGTGCGCAGTGCGACGGCGCGCCATATCGGTCTGTGTCTGTCTGCGGACACGCGTCCACTCTCCAGTCGCTTCATGTCTGTCCCACCCCTGCTGCCGCCGACCGCGTCGCTTCCTCGAGATGCCGTCATCGGACCGTCGTGCCGAAGGCGGTGCCGGTGTCCGGGATCCCGCCCTCGCCGGGCTTGAGTGTCACGGTCGGCGCTCCGCCTGAGGCCACGTTCCACGGGAAGCCGTGGACCGCCCGGCCCTCGGTGGGGCCGTAGGGCATCCCGACGTACAGCAGCGAGGGGGTCGCGGCGAGGGAGAGGCCGGCGAGCTGGCGCGGGGCGGGAGTGCCCGGGATGCCGTATCCGGGGTCGATCCACTCGTCGGAGGCGCCGGGCGCACCGACCAGCGGGACGATCTGGACGCCGCCCTTGTCACGGTGTTCCTCGGACGACTCCTCGCCGGGCACGCCGATGGCCAGCCGGGCGTTCGTGCCGGTGGACGTGGCGTTCGGAGCGGTGTTGACGGCGGCGAGCCGCTGGCCGAAGAAGTCACCGGCCTCCGTCTCCCCGGCCACGTCCGTGGTGTTCTGGTCGATCCAGGCGATCTCGGTGAAGGTGCCGTTCGCCGCGATCCGGAAGACCTGGACGGCGCCCGCGTCGACCGTCGTCGCCAGGTCCTCCCCAGGGGTGCCGACCGCGAGCAGCGACTCAGTGGTGGAGGTGGCGCCGGAGGCTCGGTACGGGACCATGGCGACCGCGGCGCCGAACTGGTCACCGACCTCCTCCGCTCCGAGGACGGCGTCCTGGTCCTGGGCCATGCCGGTGAGCAGCTTCGGGCGGCCGGAGCTGAGCGTGTGGCTGAACACGCTCACGCCGCCCGCGAAGGTCGTGGTGCCGAGGGACTCACCGGGATTGCCGACCGCGAAGTGGGTGGAGGTCGCAGCCAGCGAAGAGCCGAAGCGGTCGTCCTGCTCGGCCACCGCGCCGCCGGCATCCGTATCCTGGCCGACGCATACGACCGTCTGCGCAGTGCCGTGCACATAGCAGAAGGTGCCGGCGTCTTCGACGGTGCCGACCGACTCTCCGGGGAGACCGATCAGCAGGTAGGGCGACCCGCTCGCGGTCTTACCGGCCGCGACCGCGTAGCCGGCCCAGTCACCGGCCTCTGCGGCACCGGCCAGCGCCTTGCCATTGCCCTGGTAGAACTCTTTGACTGCCCGACCGCCGGCGTTCAACCCCTCGGGGGATCCATAGACCAGGTGGACGAAGCCGGAGTCGGCCGCGGTGCCGATGTCCTCGTACGGCGAACCGATCACCAGGTCGCTGCAGCCGTCGAGGTCGGCGTCGTAGACGGCCAGTGCGTAGCCGTACCGGTCACCCGCCTCGGGCGCTCCCGGAACGTCGGCCGGTTCCTGGGAGACGGTCAGCGTGCCCTTGCCCCCGCCGTAGACGACGTGGACCTCACCCGCCTTCCGCACCCCGGCCACCGTCGCCTCCGGGTCGGCGATCGCCGTGTCCCTGATGCCGTCACCGTTGAAGTCCGAGTCGACGCCGGTGGGGCATGCGACGGCGGCCGCGGCGGGCGTACCGCCGGTCCCCAGCCCGAATGTCAGCAGCGCTCCCACCAAGGCGGCGACAGAGCCGCGCCGCCACATTTTTCCCACCCTCGACACAGCCGCCCCGCACATAAGAAGAAATTAAAAAAGTCAAAGGATCATTGCTTTGCGCGAAGTCGAACTGCAATACCCCTCCGCATCCCGATCGCCGTGACATGAATCACAGGAGACGCACAGGCTCTCCACAGGGCGAGCACACGACAGCCCCGCTCCTCCTCACTTCTCCGCACGCACCCTCGGCGCAAATCCGGCAAAGAGTCACCAGATAGGCAATTCCCCCTCCGTGGCGGTCCGGATCACCAGGGCGATCCCCCACCTCTTGCCCCTTTATGGGCCAATTTCCCTCGCTGATCCTCCACTTGGGCCTCCCCCCTTCTCGACGCGGCCCGCCTGGCGCATCCGAGCCGAGACTTCGCCACCACGGACGAACCGACGGCCATTTCGAGGCGCGAACGAAAGAAAGACCGAAAAGAGACGTGCCAGATGAAGGATCGGCCGGATATAGCGAACAGGTCCAGTCAGTCGCCACTTCCCCACCAAGTACGGAAATCTTCACCACATGGGTAATCCGATCAATAAACGCGCCCCGGAGAAATTGCCTGACGGGAGACCGCACGCACCGGTTTCGAGTCTCCGAAGTGGGCGGACCGGCACCGAGTCCACCACCGTGAGCGTGCCCGTCGACGTGCGGGCACCGGTACCCGGCACCTGCGACGTATGCTCACCGGGCGTAGCAGCCACCCCGGAAGCGAGAAGACGAAGTGAACTACAGGGTCCAGCCCAGCGCCCAGGTCGACGAGAGCGCCGAGATAGGCGCCGGGAGCAGCGTCTGGGAACTCGCCCAGATCCGCGAGGGAGCCAGGCTCGGCGAGGGCTGTGTGGTCGGCCGCGGCGCGTACGTCGGCTCGGGCGTGCGCATGGGCGACAACTGCAAGCTGCAGAACTACGCGCTCGTGTACGAGCCGGCCGAGCTCGGTGACGGTGTCTTCATCGGCCCCGCCGTGGTCCTCACCAACGACCACAACCCGCGCTCCGTGGACCCCGAGGGCAAGCAGAAGCGGGGCGGCGACTGGGAGGCCGTCGGCGTGCGGATCGCTGACGGGGCGTCCATCGGCGCCCGGTCCGTGTGCGTGGCGCCCGTCAGCATCGGGCGCTGGGCCATGGTCGCCGCGGGCGCCGTGGTCACCAAGGACGTTCTGGACTTCGCCCTGGTCGTCGGTGTTCCCGCCCGCCAGATCGGCTGGGTCGGCCACGAGGGTGTCCGGCTGGTCGAGCGCCAGGGCGAGGCCGGCGTGTGGGAGTGCCCGAAGTCGGGTCGGCTCTACCGGGAGGCCCCCGGAGGCTCGCTCACCGAGGCGGAGTGAGCCCACCGCGGCCGGTCCGGAGACGCGGGACGGGCCCCGCACCACCCTTCAGGAGCGGTGCGGGGCCCGTCCCGCGTCCGGAGCCGGATCAGCCGCCGATGACGACCCGCCGGACGCCCTTCCAGGCCTCCGGGTCGGTGGTACGGCGACCGTCGACAAGGACGGTGACGTCCGGCAGGTCGGCCGGGGTCAGGGTGCGGTACTCGACGTGGTCGGCCTGGAGGATCGCAGCGGTGACCTTCTCACCGGTGTGCGGGGTGAGGCCGTGCGCCGCCAGCTCCTCCGCGGTGTACATCGGGTCGGAGACGTACGGCACGGCGCCGCGCGCCTTGAGCGCCTCCACGGTCGGGAAGACGCCCGAGAACGCGGTCTCCTTCACTCCCCCGCGGTAGGCCGCGCCCAGCACGAGCACATTGACGCCGGTCAGGTCGCCGTAGGCGGCCGCGAGCAGGTCGACCGCGTACTCGGGCATCGCGGCGTTCGCCTCACGGGCGGAGCGCACCACGGTCGCGGCCGGGTCGTTCCACAGGTACATCCGCGGGTAGATCGGGATGCAGTGGCCGCCGACCGCGATGCCCGGCTGGTGGATGTGGCTGTAGGGCTGCGAGTTGCAGGCCTCGATGACCTTCTTGACGTCGATGCCGTTGCTGTCGGCGAATCGCGCGAACTGGTTGGCCAGGCCGATGTTGACGTCGCGGTAGGTGGTCTCGGCGAGCTTGGCCAGCTCGGACGCCTCCGCCGTGCCCAGGTCCCAGACCCCGTTGGGGCGGGGCAGGTCGTCGCGGACGTCGAAGTCCAGGACCGCCTCGTAGAACGCGACACCGCGCGCTGTCGACGCCTCGTCGACGCCGCCGACCAGCTTCGGGTAGCGGCGCAGGTCGGCGAAGACCCGGCCGGTGAGCACGCGCTCGGGCGAGAAGACCAGGTGGAAGTCCTCGCCCGCGGTCAGGCCCGAGCCTTCGGCGAGCATCGGCGCCCAGCGGGTGCGGGTGGTGCCGACCGGCAGGGTGGTCTCGTAGGAGACGAGGGTACCGGGCCTGAGGCCCTGCGCGATCGCCTTCGTGGCGGAGTCCATCCAGCCGAAGTCCGGCACGCCCTCGGCGTCGACGAACAGCGGGACGACCACGACGACCGCCTCGGACTCGGCCACCGCGGCGGCCGTGTCCGTCGTCGCGCTCAGCAGACCGGCGTCGACGGCCTGCTTCAGCTTCACGTCCAGGTCGTGCTCACCGGGAAAGGGCTCGACGCCGGCGTTGACCAGCTCGACGACCTTCGCGTTGACGTCCGCGCCGATGACCCGGTGGCCCTTGGACGCGAACTGCACGGCGAGCGGAAGGCCGATCTTGCCGAGCGCTACTACGCAGATGTTCATGGTTGGGTCGTTACTTCCTCTTGAGACCGCGGACGACGGTGGTCCTCACCCGGGAGGCCAGGGACTTCTTCGGCGGGAACATCCGGGCCGTGGAGACCACCACGCGGCCCTTGTCGTTGACGAGGGCGGCGGCACGGTAGGGATCGTCGTAACCGCCCCAGCGGCGTGACAGCGGCATGGGCTTGTCCTTGCCGCGCACGGGTATCTCGTACGTGGCCCCGGCGACGTCCAGGTAGACCCGTACGCCGAGTTTGATCTCGCGCCGCTCCAGCGGGACGCGGGCGTGCAGCACCGTGGCGGCGCCGTCCTCGGCGGGCTGCGTGGTGAAGTGGCCCACGGGCGCCGGGAGGGAGTGTCCGCCCGGGAGCTTCCTGGCCCCGGGCTTGTCCGCCTTCTGGGGCATGGCCCCGTGCACCAGCCGGAGGACGGCGCCGTCCACGTCGCCCAGGACCGGGATCCTGACCGACGCCGTGTAGGCGATCTGCTCGCCCTCCTGTTCCCAGGCCGAGGAGAGCAGTTCGGTGCCCTTGGCGAGCCGGCCGGGAACCGCCTCCCCGACGAGCTCGTAGCACCGGTCGGACAGATCGATCCGGGGGTCGCGGAAGCCGGGATAGCGGGCATAGGCGCGGTCGCCCTCGACGACGAAGGGTGGCGCCCCGTGCTTCTTCTCGGAGATGATCGCCTCGCACAGCTCGTCGATCGCGCCGGCCCGGGCCAGACAGATGCGCACCCGGCGCTTGACGTCCATCGCGTCCCGGATGCCGTCCGTGAAGTAGGCGTCGGCGAGCCGGGCGATGCCCGCGCAGATGTCGCGCTGGAGATCACGGTCCAGGGCGGGAAAGTCGTCCTGGACGAGCTTGGCCAGTTCCCAGGTGAAGTGCCGGCGCAGGACGGCGTCGCGTTCCGGGCCGGGCTCCAGGAGGCCGGCGGTGAAGTCCATGATCTCCGCCGTGCACCGCAGCCGGGCCAGGTGGTCGGCCCGGTAGGTGATGTTGCTGGCGTCGCCCCGCTTGACCGCGTAATAGCAGGTGTAGTCGGCCACCACCGAGATCTTCCGCGCGCGCACGCACGCCTCGATGGTGAACGGCTGGTCGCTGCCCACGGGCAGGTGCTCGGGGAAGCGCATCTTGTGCCGCTCGACGAGGTCGCGCCGGAACAGCTTGGTGTTGGCGAGGGTCCAGGGCAGGGCGGAACCGGTGAGGCCGACGTCCGGGTCGTTCTTCTTGTACAGCGCCTGGTGGACGTAGCGGCCGTTGGTGCCGACCATCTTGCCGACGACGACGTCGGAGTCGTTCTGGTCGGCGCACTTCACCATGCGCTCCAGGGCTTCCTCACCGAGGTAGTCGTCGGAGCCGATGAAGTAGACGTACCGCCCGGTGGCGACGTCCAGCGCCCGGTTGCTGGGTGCCGCCGGGCCGCCCGAGTTCTCCTGGTGGATCACCTTGACGGTGTCCGGGTACCGCTCGGCGAAGCGGTCGAGTTCGGCGCCGCTGTCGTCGGTGGACCCGTCGTCGACCGCGACGATCTCCAGCCGGTCCCGCCCGATGCTCTGGCCCAGCAAGGAGTTCAGGCACTCCGTCAGGTAGGGCATCGTGTTGTAGACGGCGACGATCACACTGACGTCGGGTATGCCGCTCATGCCTGTGCCTCCGCCTCTCTGCGTCCGGCCGCGGGCCGGCCCGTCAACCGCGTGTAGACCGCGTCCATCCGCTCGGCCTGAGCCTCCCAGGTCCACTGGTCGAGCAGCCCGGGCGCGTCGTACGCGGCGCGGTACCGCTCGGCGTCACCCAGCACCGACTTCAGCGCGCGGGCGTAGTCCTCCAGGTCCTCGGCGCGGAAGACCTCGCCCTGGCCGGTCTTCTCGACCATCGCGCCCATCGTCTTCACGTCGCTGACGACCAGCGGCAGCCGGGCGTGGGAGTACTCGAAGAACTTGGTGATGAGGGCGATCTCGTGGTTCGGCCAGTGGTGGATCGGGATGACACCCACGTCGGCCGCCGCGAGGAAGCGCGTCACCTGGTAGTGCGGCACGTACGGCAGGATGTGCAGCCGGTCGCCGACGCCCAGCTCCTCCGCGCGCGCCCGCAGGGACTTCATGTAGTCGGAGTTGGTGTTGAGCACGACGAACGCCGTGTGCGCCTCCGGCAGGAGCGGCAGCGACTCGACCATGATGTCCAGACCGCGCTGCGGCGCGGCGGCACCGCTGTACACCACGAGCGGAACGTCGTCCGCGACACCGCACAGCTCCCGCAGGTCCGGTACGGGCTCGGCGGCCTGCTCCGGCGAGATCTCCGCGTCCGGGGCGTTGAGCACGACGTCGGGCCGCTCCGCCAGCCTGTGCCGCTCCTGCAGCATTCCGGCCAGGGTGTCCGACACGGTCATCACCGCGTCGGCGTAGCGGGAGTACTCCTTCTCGTGCGCGCACTGGGCGATGTGCCAGCGCGGGTGCGGATTCCAGGGCTTGATGCCGGGCAGGAACTCGTGGGCGTCCCAGACCAGTTTGACGTCCCGGCCCACGGCGCGGGCACGCAGCGTGGCGCGGGCGCCGACACCGAGCATCCGGAAGTCATTGGCGTGGACGATGTCCGGCTTCAGCTCGTCGATGACCTTGCCGTACGCCAGCTCGAAGTCCCACAGGTGCGGATCGAGCCTGCGCCAGGCACGGTCGCCCATGGTCTTGCGCCAGAAGGCGGTGGTGAAGCGGTCCAGCGCCGAGTCCATGGCCTTGCGCCGCTTCTCGAGCGCCTGGGTCTTGCGGTACCTGAGGTTCACCCACGACTGCGTCAGCCGGGAGAGGAGCCGGGGCGCCAGCAGCTTCAACCGGCCGAACGTCGAGCCACGCTGCTGGGCGATGATCAGCCGGATGTTGAGGTCGGCCCGCCAGGCCTTGACCTTCTGGCGGCGGTACGACGACAGCGGCCCGGGCCGGTAGGCCAGCGGGGAGCGCAGCACCGCCCGCCGGTACTCGTGACGCCGGCGGAACATCGGCGCGGGCACGGGAAGCAGCCGAACCTCGGCGTTCCCGATCTGCCAGCTCTGTTCCTTCTTGTTCCTGGACTTGCCCAGCAGGATGACGTCCCAGCCCGCCTCGGCGGCGGAGCGAGCCTCCTTCTGCACCCGTGAGTCGCCGTTGACGCCGTTGTCGACGAGCATCACGACCCGGCCGCGGGCGGGCCGGCCCGTCACCGTGTGGTTCTCAGCTGCCATGGGTCGTCAGGTCCTTCGGGTCGAGCGAAACAGTGCGGTTGTCCGCCGCCGATTCCAGCACCGCGGCCGCGACCTCCACGGTCCGCAGCCCCTGGCGCAGGGTGCAGATGTCGGCGGGCCGGCCGAGGACCGCGTCCCGGAACAGTTCGTGTTCGACGAGGAGCGGCTCGCGCTTGGGAATGGCGTAACGGATCATGTCACCCTCGGCGACGCCCCGGAAGGCCTGGAGGGCCTCCCACTCGGTGGCCACGGCCGAGTTGGAGTGGAAGGTCAGGTCCGCGGTGAGGGTGTCGGCGATGAAGCAGCCGCGCTCGCCGGTGACCGAGGTGAAGCGCTCCTTGAGCGGGCTCAGCCAGTTGACCAGGTGGTTGACCATCGTGCCGTCGTCGAGGCGGCCGACCGCCGAGACCATGTCCTCGTGGGGACGGCCGCTCTTGGAGACGGTGTGCGCGGCGATGGAAACGTACTCGCGGCCGGTGACCCAGCCGGTGAGATCGATGTCGTGGGTGGCCAGGTCCTTGACCACGCCGACGTCGGCTATCCGGTGCGGAAACGGCCCCTGGCGCCGGGTGACGACCTGGTACACGTCGCCGAGTTCGCCGGCTTCCAGCCGCGCCCGCAGCGAACGCAGCGCGGGATTGCACCGCTCGATGTGCCCGACGCCGGCCAGCAGACCGCGCGACTCGAAGGCCTCCACCAGACGGCGCGCCCCGTCCACCGTGTCGGCGACCGGCTTCTCGATCAGCGCGCAGGCGCCGGCCGCGGCGAGCTGCAGGCCGACCTCCTCGTGCAGGGCGGTGGGGCAGGCCACCACGGCGTAGTCGACGCCCAGGTCGATGAGTTCCTCGACGGTGGCCAGGACGGGCGCACCCTGTGCGGCACCGTTCTTGTCACCCATCGGGTCGACGACGCCGACGAAGTCGACGCCCTCGAGACCGGACAGGACGCGGGCGTGGTGGCGCCCCATGGAGCCGAGGCCGACGAGACCGGCCCGCAGCCGCCTTCCGTTGCTCACTTCTGCTCCCCCAGCGCGTTCACGGCGGACACGATGCGCTCCAGGTCGGCCGCGGACAGGCCCGGGTGGACGGGCAACGAGACGACCTCGGCCGCCGCGCGCTCCGTCTCGGGCAGGTCCCAGACCCGGCCGGCCTTCTGGTCCGGCTCCCAGTACGGCTTGAGGCGGTGGATGGGCGTCGGGTAGTACACCGCGTTGCCGATGCCGGCCTCGGTGAGGCGGGCCATGGCGGCGTCGCGGTCACCCCGGACGCGCACGGTGTACTGGTGGAAGACGTGCCGGGCGCCGGCGGCGACCTCCGGCGTGACCACGTTCGGCGCGGTGATGTGCTTCGTGAGGTACGCGGCGTTGGCGATGCGCTGCTCGGTCCAGCCGGCCAGCTTGGCACGCTGCACCCGGCCGATCGCGGCGGAGACGTCGGTCATGCGGACGTTGGCACCGACGATCTCGTTGGCGTAGCGCTGCTCCATGCCCTGGTTGCGCAGCAGGCGCAGGGTGCGGGCGAGTCCGACGTCGGCGGTGCTGACCATGCCGCCCTCGAGGCTGTGCATGTTCTTGGTCGGGTAGAAGCTGAACGTTCCGGCATTGCCGAACGCGCCGACCGGAGTGCCGTGCAGCATCGCCGCGTGGGCCTGGCAGGCGTCCTCGATGACGGCCAGCCCGTGCCGGTCCGCGATGGCCATGATCCGGTCCATGGCGGCCGGGTGACCGTACAGGTGGACGGGCATGACCGCGGCGGTGCGCGGGGTCAGAGCCGCCTCGACGGCCGCCGGGTCCAGGCAGAAGCTGCCGGGCTCGATGTCGGCGAAGACCACGTCGGCGCCGACCAGCCGTACGGCGTTGGCGGAGGCGGCGAAGGAGAACGACGGCACGATGACCTCGTCCCCCGGGCCGATCCCCAGGGCGAGCAGTGCCAGGTGCAGCGCGGAGGTGCCGGAGTTGACCGCGACGCAGTGCCGTCCGGCGACGAGCTCGGCGAACTCCTCCTCGAAGGCGGCCACCTCGGGCCCCTGCACGACCCGGCCGCTGCGCAGTACGCGTACCGCGGCCTCGATCTCCTCCTCGTCGATGACGGGCCTGGCGGCCGGTATCAACTCATGGGCGTCGGTCATCGACGTTCCCCCTCCTCGTTCGGTGGCCTCGGCGGACGCACCACGCCGTGGACCGGGAAGGGACTGCCCGGGCGGAAGCGGTTCGTATCCGCGTCTTCGGAAACTCGGCAGGCTGCTGCCGGCGGCGAACGGTCTCCGCTTGGTCTCCGCCCCCCTGGAGAGCCGATGACGGGAGGCAGCCGCCGTCCGTGTGGGAAGTCCGGTCACAGCAGTCGCTGCGGTCCACGGTGTCGCAACACCAGGGGCCTGGACCGTAATTACGTTACCAGCACATGTGCAGGGCTTATCGGAAGAGTTACCTCAGAGAAATCTTCGACCGGTCGAGGAACGGGCACCTCCGGCGTCCAGGGCGACCGGCCGCGGAACATCTGTGACGCACCCGGGCCGGGACACGACGGAGCGCGGGGCACCGGGGACTTCCGGTCTCCCGCGCTCCTGGGCGCGAACCCGCCTGCGGGCGGGCCCGACAGACCGGATGGTGTCAGTCGGCCACCGTCCGGATGTCACGGCGGACCGGCGCGAACGCCGAACGGGGCGGCGCAGATTGCGGGCCCGCATGAGGGCCGGTCAGAAGCCCGCCCCAAGCGGGGCCTCGCTCCGGACGGCGTTCTTGCGCGGCAGAACTCCCTCCGGAACGACCTGCGGGTCGTCGGCGCGGTACTTCTTGATGATCCTGTCGTAGTCGTCCTTCACCACGGTGCTGGTCGGATCAGCCCGAAGACCGCCACGACACTGGTGAGCTTGGTGTCGAGCTCCACCACCGGATCGGGGGCGGAAGCGCCGTAGCACCTTGAACACGTCGCCGGCCCGCATCCCCGTGTGCCCGTCGCGGGCCGCCTCGTCGACATTGCCCGGCAGCATGTCGTCCAGCACGGTCACGCTCGACCACCGCGAGTGCCGCTCCGGCGAGAAAGCCCTGCAGGCGATCCGGTCCGCACGGTCCGAAGTCAGCAACCGAGTCTGGTCGTTGGCCGGTGGGGACGCGCCGGACGCCGGCGGTCAGGTCGTCATCGATCTCGACGGCGTCCTGGTGATCGCGCACTCCGACAGAGGACGCGGTCGCGACCTGGAAGAAGACCTACGGCCACCATCCGCTGACGGCCTTCGTCGACCACGGAGCGGGCGGAACCGGAGAGCCGGTCGCCGTCCTGCTCAGGCCGGGGAACGCGGGCTCGAACACGGCTGCCGACCACATCACCACCCCCAGCTGGTCCTGGCCCAGCTGCCGAAGAAGTACCGGCGGGGGCGGCAGACGCTGATCCGCACGGACTCCGCCGGTGGCACCCATGACTTCGTGTCCTGGCTCGCCAGACGAGGACGATGGCTGTCCTGCTCGATCGGCATGACGGTCACCGAAGTGATCCACGAACCCGTCCTGAAGGTCCCAGCCTCGGCCTGGACGGCGGCCGTCGAGACCAATGGTGAGGTCCGTGACGGGGCCCGGGCCGCCGAGCTCGCGGGCACGTTGCCGGACGGCTGGCCCCCGGGCACGCGACTGACCGTCCGCAGGGAACGGCCTGACCCTGGAGCTCAGTTGAGGACCACGGACGCGGACGGCATGCGGATCACGTGCTTCGCGACCAACACCGTCGTCCGACCGATCACCGAGCTCGAGCTCCGTCACCGGCTACGGGCCCGGGCGGAGGACCGGATCCGGGCCGCCCGGGCCACCGGCCTGCGGCTCCGCCTGTTCACCGTGGCCGGACAACTCGTCACCACCGGCCGCCGGCGGATCCTCCGCCTGGCCCGGCGCTGGCCCCGGACCGACCACATCACCGCCGCACTCGAACGGCTCGCACTCCTGCCGGGTCCCGGCTGACCGGCGGCTTCACCTATTCCTACGACAGCCCTTCACCACCCGGAGCGGTGGAACCCGGCGCCGCCCCGAGACGACACTCGGGCCCTCGGCCTGCACACAATCAGCCCACCACACGGAAAGGGGCCACCGACTCCGCCGGCGGCCCGTCACGAAAATTCGAGGCCAGTGCGGGGGCAGTGTCTCGTACAGCTCGGCGAACTCCGGGCCGACGCTGTCGGCCGACTCACGGAAAAGACGAATGGGGCCGCACATATTTCCCTTGACCTTGCCGGCGGCGACGATGTCGGAATCGTTCTTCCGCGCCCGGTCGCACCTCACTTCCATTGCCTTCGGGCCCAGGGCGTCGTCCTGGTCGAGGAAATGCGGGTAGGCGACACCGGCATTACGGGGACGTCCGGGCCAACCCGAGTTCGGTAGGGGGAACACCCGCGTGCTCTCCGTCTTTTCGGCCAGCTCGTTCAGCCGCTCCGTGGAGTCATCGGTTGACCCGTCGTTGACGAGGACCACCTCGAGCTCGTCCTGCGGCATCGACTGCTTCAGGATCGATTCGATCGGGCGCTCGATGTAGATCCCTGCGTTGTGGACCGGGATGACGAAGCCGACCTTCATGCTCGTGGGTTCCGCTCCTGGAGCTCTGCGAGCAGCACGGACATCACGGAGCCGAGCGCTTCGGACCAGTCGCGCATCGGTTCGGTTCCAGCCTGCTGCCAGCGGCCGTGTCCCAGCACGCTGTACGCGTGCCGGGGCGGGCGAACGTCGCACTGGTGGTCGGCCGGACCCGTTCCGGATCGGTACCCAGCAGCCGGAAATATCCCGGGTGAGCCCGAACCACGTCGTCTCGCCGGCGCTGGTGCCGTCCCGGACGGTTCAGCGGCCGAGGCCCTCCCGGTAGGCCACGCACGCCTCGTAGGAGGGCAGGAGACCCTGGTCGCGGGCCTCGGCCAGGGTGGGGGCCCGCTCGTCCTTGGCGGACAGGAGCGGGGTGAGGCCGGCGGGCCAGTCGATGCCCAGGGCCGGGTCGAGCGGGTGGATGCCGTGCTCGCGCTCGGGGGCGTAACCCTCGGAGCAGAGGTAGACCACGGTGGCGTCGTCGGTGAGCGCCATGAAGCCGTGACCGAGGCCCTCGGAGAGGTAGACCGCGTGGTGGTCCCGGTCGTCCAGGCGGATCGCCTCCCACCGGCCGAAGGTGGGCGAGCCGGTCCGGATGTCCACGATCACGTCGAGGACCGCGCCGCGCACGCACGTGACGTACTTGGCCTGGCCCGGCGGCACGTCGGCGAAGTGGATGCCGCGCAGGGTGCCCCTGCTGGAGACGGACATGTTGGCCTGGGCGAGCGTGAGCGGGTGGCCCGCCGCCTCGGTGAGGACCGGGGCCTTGAACCACTCGTGGAAGCTGCCCCGGTCGTCGGGGAAGATCTTCGGCTCGTACACCCAGGCACCGGAGAGGGAAAGGGGTCGCATGGAAGGGTCCGTCCTCAGTTCTTCTTCTTGTCCGTCAGTGCGCGCTTGATGCGGCCGGCGATCCGGCGCCACAGGGGGCGGGCGGGCTTCCTCGGCGGGATCCGCCGGCCGACCACCCGGACGGTGCCGTCGGCGGCGACCACCACGTCGACCGGGAGCCGGGTCCACTTCGCCTCGCCCCGGGCGGCGGACGGCACCCCGATGCAAACCGCCCAGCGCCTCCCGGTGAGCTTCTCCAGCGGCAGCACGGCGCTCACGGTACGGCCGTCCACCACGGCGTCGGCCGGGTACGCGCCCACGTTCCCGTGCTCGAAGCGGAGCCGCACCGGGTCACCGGCGTCCGCCGCCACGTGCAGCGGCAGCGGCAGCCGTACGGCCGGGCCCTCGACCACGGCCCCGGCCGGGTCCGTCCGGGCCGCCGCCTCGCGCTCCAGCTTGTTGGTGTGCTGGTCGACGTCGAGGGAGAGGTTGCCCGGCCCGTCGGTCCAGTACGGCAGGACCAGCCGCCTCGGCTCGCCGGTGAGCGCGGCCAGCCGCCCGGCCTCCACGTCCTCGCCGCGCACCGCGCCGAGGCGGGTCTCCTTGCTCCAGCCGCAGCACTTGATGCGCAGGTGCAGGTCCCAGATGCCCTTCTCCAGGGGCGCGCCCGCGGCCGCCGTCTCCGGGTCGAGGACGGCGCGCGCGGTGATCCGCTGGCGGAAGGCGCCCTCCCCCGCGTCCAGGCGGTGCGGCTCGCACTCGACCGGGAGGTAGAACTGCCTGGCGTCCTCCCGGTGGCGCACCACCAGGTCCACGCCGCTCTTGCCCACCGGGGCCTCCAGGGTGATGCCCTGGCCGGCCAGCGCCTCGAGCGCCTTGTCGGACAGCGGCAGGCCGAGCAGGTCGCGCCCGCCCTCCCGGCGGAAGGTCATCGGTTCGCCGTCGACCTGGTACTCGGAGGTGAAGCCGACCTTCAGGACGCCGTCCTCCCAGGCCAGCGAGTCCAGCGTGCCGGTGGGCCTGATCCCGGCCTCCCAGCGGGCGAGGGCGCGGACGTCCTCGTAGAGGTCGGCGGCGACCAGTCCGGCCACCACCCGCTGGGTGGGGGCGACCCGCGCGAACACGCCCGGTCCGAACCGCTCGGTGACGACACCGCGGATCTCGCGGTACAGCTCCTCGGCGTAGTCCTCGGGGAGCCTGAGCAGCCGGTTGCCGCGCAGCCGCTCGACCATCTCGTTGCGCAGCCAGCGGCTGAACAGCCTGTCGCGCAGCGGGCCGGGCTCGGTGAGCTCCTCGACCACGTCGAGGGCCTCGCGGAGGTTGGTGAAGTAGCCGGCCGGGTCGAAGCGCTGGAAGCCCGCGTTGGAGCCGTCGTCGCGGGTGATGTGGTAGTAGCACAGGTAGTCGCCGAGGACGGCGACGCTCCTGGCCCGCAGGTAGGCCTCGACCACGAAGACGTGGTCCTCCAGCCGGCGGCGGCCCTCCTTGAAGCGCATGTCGTGCTGCCTGAGGAACTCCCGCCGGAACATCTTGTGCGGGGTGAGGCTGTCGATCAGCGGCGCGTTCTCCACCGTGGCGCGCGGCCGGTTGACCCGGAACAGCTCCTGCGGGACCGGGCGGCCGATGCCCGCCATCTTGCCCACGACCACGTCGGCGTCGTTCGCCCTGCCGTAGTCGTACATCCGCTCGAGGGCTTCGTCGCCGAGCCAGTCGTCGTGGTCGACGAACATGACGTACTCGCCCCGGGCGGCGTCGATGCCGGTGTTGCGGGGCTTTCCGGACCAGCCGGAGGCCTCCTGGTGGATGACGTGGAAGTGCGGGTGCTCGGCCGCCAGTGCGTCCAGCCGGGCGGGGGTCTCGTCGGTGGAGCCGTCGTCGACGAAGAAGACCTCGAACTCGTCCGGGGGGAGGCTCTGCCGCAGCAGACCGTTGATGCAGTCCTCGACGTACTTGCCCGGGTTGTGGACCGCGATGACGACGCTGACCTTGACTGTCACGCCGGGTTCTCCTTCTCGTGGACCCGGTGGATCTCCGGGAACGCCTCGGTGAGCGCCGCGCGCCAGTCGCGCAGCGGCTCGATGCCGGCCGCGGCGAAGCGCCCGTGGCCGAGCACGCTGTAGGCCGGACGGGGGGCGGGACGGACGAACGCCTCGCTGGTGGTGGGGCGGACCCGGTCCGGGTCTGCGCCGAGCAGGCGGAAGATCTCCCGGGTGAGGCCGTACCAGGTGGTCTCGCCGGAACTGGTGCCGTGGTAGACGCCCGCCGGGGCGGTGCCGGCCAGGGCCCCGCGCCCCAGCTCGAGCAGCAGACCGGCCAGATCGGCGCTCCAGGTGGGCTGGCCGCGCTGGTCGTCGACGACGTCGAGGGTCTCCTTGAGGCCTTCCAGCTTGATCATCGTGCGGACGAAGTTGCCTCCGCCCGCTCCGTACAGCCAGGCGGTGCGTACGACGTAGCCGCTGTCGGGGAGGGTCTTCAGGACGGCCTGCTCGCCGGCGAGTTTGGTGCGCCCGTAGGCGCTGCGCGGCGCGGTGGGGGCGTCCTCGGCGTACGGCGCGGCGGCGTCGCCGGCGAAGACGTAGTCGGTGGAGACGTGGAGCAGGACGGCACCGGTGCGGGCGCAGGCGGCCGCGAGGTGGGCCGGGCCGTCGCCGTTGATCGCGAGCGCCTCGGCCTCGCGGGTCTCGGCGTCGTCCACGGCGGTCCAGGCCGCGCAGTTGACCACCACGGCGGGCCGGTGCCGTTCGAGCGCCCGCCGCACGGCGTCGGCGTCCGTCAGGTCCAGCGCAGCCCGGTCCAGGGCGGTGGCCTGCTCCCCCGCCGCGGCCAGCCGGGCCAGTACGTCCCGGCCGAGCATCCCGCCCGCCCCGGTGACCAGCCAGCCGGCCGGTGCGTCCAGCTGTTCCTCTGTCGGGTTCATCCCTCTTCCTGTCCTCCGTGCCGGATGGCGCGGGCCCCGGGCGGGATCCGGGACGCGCGGGGAACGCCCGAGCGGACCCGGGAGGGTCCCGGACCCGCGTGGGACGGGCGGTGCGTCAGCTCAGCGCCGCGCGTTCCTTCAGCGGCTCCCACCAGGCGCGGTTGTCGCGGTACCACTGGACGGTCTCGGCGAGACCCTCGCGGAAGTCCTTGCGGGGCGCGTAGCCCAGTTCCTCGCGGATCTTCGTGCAGTCGACGGAGTAGCGGCGGTCGTGGCCCTTGCGGTCCTCGACGTACTCGACGCCGGTCTCCCAGTCGACGCCGCACGCCTCCAGGAGCAGTTCGGTGAGCTCCTTGTTGGAGAGCTCGGTGCCGCCGCCGATGTTGTAGACCTCGCCCGCGCGGCCCTTGGTGCGGACCAGCTCGATGCCCTGGACGTGGTCGTCGATGTGCAGCCAGTCGCGGACGTTGCCGCCGTCGCCGTAGAGCGGGACCTTCTTGCCGTCGAGGAGGTTGGTGACGAAGAGCGGGATGACCTTCTCGGGGAAGTGGTGGTGCCCGTAGTTGTTGGAGCAGCGGGTGACGCGGACGTCCAGGCCGTGGGTGCGGTGGTAGGACAGCGCGATCAGGTCGCTGGACGCCTTCGTCGAGGAGTAGGGCGAGTTGGGCTCCAGCGGGTGGGTCTCGGGCCAGGAGCCCTCGTCGATCGAGCCGTAGACCTCGTCGGTGGAGATGTGCACGAAGGTCCTGACACCGGCCCGGTGCGCCGCGTCCACGAGCGTGTGGGTGCCGACCACGTTCGTGCGGACGAACTCCGCGCCGCCGTCGATGGACCGGTCCACGTGGGACTCGGCGGCGAAGTGCACCACCTGGTCGTGCTCGGCCATCAGCGTGCCGACCAGCTCCGGATCGCAGATGTCGCCCCGCACGAAGGCGAACCCGGGGTGCTCGCGCACCTCGTCGAGGTTGGCCGGGTTGCCCGCGTACGTCAGCTTGTCCAGGACGGTGACCGCGACGTCACCGGGGCCCTGGGGGCCGAGCACGGTACGGACGTAGTGCGAGCCGATGAAACCGGCGCCGCCGGTCACCAGGATCCGGGTGGTCATGAGGAGATCTGCACCTTGCTGTGATCACCGAGCACGAGCCGGTGGGCCTTGGGGTTACGGGGAGCGGGCGTGACCTCGACGTCACGCCCGATGAGCGAGGCCTCCACCCGGCGCACGCCGGTCACGGACGCGCCCCGCAGGACGATGGAGTACTCGATTTCGCTGTCCTCGATACGGCAGTCCTCGGAGACCGAGGTGAAGGGGCCGATGTAGGCGTTGTCCACCACCGTGCCGGCGCCGACGACCGCGGGACCGACGATCCGGCTGCCGCTGATCCGGGCGCCCTCCTCGATGCGCACCCGGCCGATGATCTCGCTGGCCTCGTCCACCGTGCCCGCGTCGCAGGGCTCGATCGTCTCCAGGACGGACCGGTTGACCTCCAGCATGTCGGTGACGTTGCCGGTGTCCTTCCAGTAGCCGGAGATCGTGGTGGAGCGGACGTCGCGCTCCCGGTCGATCAGCCACTGGATGGCGTGCGTGATCTCCAGTTCGCCGCGCCAGGAGGGCTCGATGGAGCGGACGGCCTCGTGTATGGCCGGGGTGAACAGGTAGACGCCGACGAGGGCCAGATCGCTCTTCGGCCGCTCCGGCTTCTCCTCCAGGCCCACCACGCGGCCGTCGGCGCCGAGTTCGGCGACGCCGAAGGAGGTGGGGTCGGGGACCTGGGTCAGCAGGATCCGCGCGTCGGGCCGCTCGGCGCGGAACTCCTCCACCAGGCCGGTGATGCCGCCGACGATGAAGTTGTCGCCGAGGTACATGACGAAGTCGTCGTCGCCGAGGAAGTCCCGGGCGATGAGCACGGCGTGCGCGAGCCCCAGGGGCGCTTCCTGCGGGATGTAGGTGACCTCGATGCCGAACCGGGAGCCGTCCCCCACCGCCTCGCGGATCTCGTCCGCGGTGTCGCCGACGATGATGCCGACCTCGGTGATCCCGGCGTCGGCGATCGCTTCCAGACCGTAGAAGAGCACAGGCTTGTTGGCGACCGGCACGAGCTGTTTGGCCGAGGTGTGGGTGATCGGACGGAGGCGGGTCCCCGCTCCCCCGGAAAGCACGAGAGCCTTCACGTGTAGCGCCCCAATACTGTGTGCCTGGTCAGAGATGAAGAATCCCGGTTTGTCTGACTTCGCGGTCGACCTTTGACCCATCATAACCGCGCGCCGGGAACAACCATTCATCCGTCATTCACCCGGGGGGACCGCCGCCGTTCCCTTATGCCAAAAGCAATCCGCCCCCGGCGGAGCCGGGGGCGGATTGCTTTCATCCAATAATCCGGAATTCGATATTCCGGAACAATCCGAAGATCAGTCCTCCGTCGAGGCCGTCACCGACGACGAGGGCTGCTGGGCCGCCGCCGCGGTCTTCTTCGACGCCGTCTTCTTCGCGGTCGTCCTGGCCGCGGCCGACTTGGTGGTCTTCGCCGCCGCCTTCTTGGCCGTCGTCTTCTTGGCGGCGGTCTTCTTGGCCGCCGTCTTCTTCGTGGCGGCCTTCTTCGCCGTGGCCTTCTTGACCGTCTTGCGGGCGGTCTTCTTGGCCGGGGCGACCTCGGCTCCGGCTTCCCCGACGGGCTCCTCCGAGACCCCTTCGGCGGGCTTCTCCGGGACCTCTTCGGCGGGCGCCGTCCCCGTCGCCGCCGACGGGACGACCACGACGGCCGTCTCCTCGGACGCGGTCGGCGTGCTCGGCTTGCGCACCGCGCGGCGGCGCGGACGGGCCGGGGCGGCGGTCTCGGCGGGAGCCTCGGACGGAGCCTCCCCGGACGGTGCCTCCTCGGACTTCGGCTCGGGCGCCTCGACGACCGGGGTCACGGGCTCGCCGACCGTCACCACCGCGGCCTCCGCTCCCGCCGGGGAACCGGCCGGCGCGGACACCTTGCGGGTGGCCCGGCGACGCGTACGGCCCTTGGGCGCGGCCTCCTCGGCGGCCGGCTCGGCCGGCTCGGGGACCACCGCGTCCTCGACGGCCGCGGGCTCGGCCAGCGCCTCGGCGGCCGGCTCCGGCCGCACCGGACGCGCGGCCTCCTCGGCGGCCGTCACGTCCTGCGCCGTCGGGGCCTCCACCTCGGCCTTCTCGCTCTCCTCGGCCTTCTGCCGGGCGGCCCTGTCCTTGGCGGCCTCCCGCTTCGGCGCGCCCGCGGGGGCCGACGCCCGCCGGCTCGCCCGGCGACGCGTGCGCCCACGGGTGGCCGCGGCCTCCGCCTCGGCGGCACTGCTGTACAGCTCCTCGTCGGGCACGAACTCCGGCGCGGGGAGCGCGACCGGCTCGGCGGCCTCGGCGGCGACCTCGGCCGTCGTCTCCGCCTCCGCCTCCTCCTCGGCCGTCTCGACGCCCACGGCGGTCTCGTGCTCGTGCGGCTGCTCCGCCGCGCCGGCCCGCGCCCGCTTCCGGCGCTTGCCGCCGCCACCGGCCGCGGCCGGCTGGTCCAGGTGCACGATGACACCGCGCCCGTTGCAGTGGACGCAGGTCTCCGAGAACGACTCCAGCAGGCCCTGGCCGACCCGCTTACGGGTCATCTGGACCAGGCCCAGCGAGGTGACCTCGGCGACCTGGTGCTTCGTGCGGTCCCGGCCCAGGCACTCCAGCAGGCGACGCAGCACCAGGTCACGGTTGGACTCGAGCACCATGTCGATGAAGTCGATGACGATGATGCCGCCGAGGTCGCGCAGCCGCAGCTGACGCACGATCTCCTCGGCCGCCTCCAGGTTGTTCCTGGTGACCGTCTCCTCGAGGTTGCCGCCCTGGCCGGTGAACTTGCCGGTGTTGACGTCGACGACGACCATCGCCTCGGTCCGGTCGATCACCAGCGAACCGCCGCTGGGCAGCCAGACCTTGCGGTCCAGCGCCTTGGCGAGCTGCTCGTCGATCCGGTACGTGGCGAAGACGTCGACCTCGCTGGTCCACCGGGACAGCCGCCCGGCCAGGTCCGGCGCCACGTGCGACACGTACCCGTGGATGGTCTCCCAGGCGTCGTCACCGCTGACGACGACCTTGGTGAAGTCCTCGTTGAAGATGTCCCGCACGACCCGCACGGTCATGTCCGGCTCGCCGTACAGCAGCGTCGGCGCGCTGCCGGCGCCGTTCTTGGACTTCTTCTTGATCTCCTCCCACTGCGCCTGCAGCCGCTCGACGTCCCGGCGCAGCTCGTCCTCGCTCGCGCCCTCGGCGGCGGTGCGCACGATGACGCCCGCGTCCTCGGGGACGATCTTCTTGAGGATGGTCTTCAGCCGGGCCCGCTCGGTGTCGGGCAGCTTGCGGCTGATGCCGGTCATCGAGCCCTCGGGGACGTACACGAGGTAGCGGCCCGGGAGCGAGACCTGGCTGGTCAGGCGGGCGCCCTTGTGGCCGATCGGGTCCTTGGTGACCTGCACCAGGACCGGCTGGCCCGACTTCAGCGCGGACTCGATGCGGCGCGGGCCGCCCGACATGCCGAGCGCCTCGAAGTTGACCTCACCGGCGTAGAGCACGGCGTTGCGGCCCTTGCCGATGTCGACGAAGGCGGCCTCCATCGACGGCAGCACGTTCTGCACCTTGCCGAGGTAGACGTTGCCGACGTACGAGGTGGCCTGCTCCTTGTTGACGTAGTGCTCGACGAGCACGCCGTCCTCCAGGACGCCGATCTGCGTACGGTCGCCGTGCTGGCGCACCACCATCACACGCTCGACGGCCTCGCGGCGGGCCAGGAACTCGGCCTCGGTGATGATCGGCACCCGGCGGCGGCCCTGCTCGCGGCCCTCGCGGCGGCGCTGCTTCTTCGCCTCCAGACGCGTGGAGCCCTTGATGGACTGCACCTCGTCCGACGGCTCGGCCTTCGGACGGGGCTCACGCACCTTGACGACGGTGCGCTCCGGGTCGTCGGTGGCCGCCTCGGGCTCACCACCGCCGTCACCGGCGCGGCGACGACGGCGCCGGCGGCGACGGCTGCTGCTGGACCCGGAGTCGTCACGGTCCTCGGCCGGGCCGGCCGCCTCCTCGGCGTCCTCCTCGACCTGCTCGGCGGTGTCCTCGGCGTCCTGGGCGGCCTGCTCGGCGGAGACGTCCTCGGACTCGCCGCCCTCGGCGTCGCCCTCGGCGGAGTCACCGCGCCGGCGACGACGGCCGCCGCGACGGCGGCGACGGCGGGAACCGGCCCCCTCGCCGTCGTCCTGGTCCTCGGCCTCGGCGTGGTCCTCCTCGGCGTGGTCCTCCTCGGCGTGGTCCTCCTCGGCGTGGTCCTCCTCGGCCTCGTCCTCGGCCTGGGGCACCTCGGCGGCCTCGGGCTCCTCGTCAGCGCCCCGGCGCCGGCGACGGCGGCGGGAGGCGGCGGGCTGCTCCTCCGGGAACTCCTCGATCCGCTCCGGCTCCGCCGGCTCGGCGACCTCGGCGGCCGCTTCGGCGGCGGCGCGCTCCGGGGTCTGGAAGGTGAAGACCGGCGGCTGGAACACGGCGACGGCCGGACGCGCGGGGCGCCGCGCCGG
>NZ_JBEORT010000070.1:0-36089 GCF_040302425.1 Streptomyces sp. NPDC126497 | reverse complement strand
CTCCGCCTTGCATCTGCACGCACCAAGCCCCGCTCGGGTCGGCCACGACGCACCGTCGGTCGCGGCCGACCTGATCCAAACGAGAGGCCCTAGCCGGGTCGGTCGACGGACAGCCGGGTGTCCACGGCGACGACACCGTCGACGCCCTGGCAGAGGCCCGCGACCACCGGAACGAGACGCGGTCCCGGGACGTGTCCCCGAAGGGTGACGACACCGTCCTGGACCTCGACGGCGACGGCACCCTCCTCCAGGCCGAGGATGCGTCCCAGGACGTCCCGCTCGACCTCGTCGCGGATCTCGGCGTCCGGGCGGATGAAGGCGTCGAGCAGGTCGCTGCGGGTGACGATGCCGGTGAGGAGTCCCTCGTCACCGACCACCGGCAGCTGCTTGACGTGCCGCCTGCGCAGCTCCCGCGCGGCCCGGGGGATCGTCCAGTCGGCGCGGGCGGTGAAGACGGGGCTGCTCATGAGCGCGCCCGCGGTCCGTGCCCGGGCCTTGCCCCAGGCGTGCTCGTCGTCCCCGTCCTGCCCCTGCGGATCGGGCGTGCCGGTTTCGTGCCGCAGCACGTCGGACGCGGACACGACGCCGACGGGGGCTCCGTCGTCGTCGACGACCGGTGCCGCGACGATGTCGTTCGCGTCCAGCAGGACCGCGACCTCCTGGAGCGGTGTGGTGGGACGGAGGGTGACGACCTCCTCGGTCATCACGTCCCCGACCGTGCGGCGGTGCAGCATGGCGTCGGCCTCCTCCGCGTCGCGACGGGGCGGCCGCGGCCGGACCGCCCGGGCGGACCCCGTGCGGTACGCCGACTCGTACACGCCGCCTTCCCTCCCCATGACAACACCGCGCCGCTCGGGCGACCAGTGACGTCCGCCCCGGTGGGGAGGTCCGACGGGCCCGGGGCCGGGAACAGGGCCACACCCGCGAGTCGCCGCGGCCGGTCGCCCGCGACGCCGCTCGGCACGCACGTGTCGTTCCGGAACGCCGTCCGGGTCCGCGCCTTCGCCGCCCGCCGGCGAACCGATCCGGTCGCCCGCGAACAGCACCGCACGGCCCGCTGCGCGTTCCCCTCCGCCGCCGCGCCCGCGGGCGGCCCGTGGGCCCCGCGGAGGCGGCGGGCGGCGTCCCGTGCCCGGACGGCCGCTCCCGGATGGTTTCGTCCACGGGCGGGGCGTTCACTCGGAGTACCTGCCGTCGACCACGGCACGCACAGACCGCCGACGCGGAAGGCGACGTACGAGTGAGCACACGACGTGGCACGGCCCTGGTGACGGGGGCCTCCTCCGGCATCGGCGCGGCCTACGCCTCGCGTCTGGCCTCCCACGGGTGGGACACCGTCCTCGTGGCCAGAAGGGCGCACCGGCTCGACGACCTCGCGCGGCGACTGCGCGAGGCGACGGACACCACGGTGGAGACCCTCGTGGCCGACCTGTCCGAGCCCGGCGACCTGGCGGGGGTGGTGCGGCGGGCGGCGGGCGACGACATCGGGTTCCTCCTCAACAACGCGGGGATCAACGGCTACGGCCCGTTCGCCGGACTCGAACCGGAACTCATGGCGAAGGTCCTCGGCATCAACGTCCTCGCCGTCACCGCGCTCACCCGGGCCGCGGTCCCGGCCATGCTGGAACGCGGGGGCGGCACCGTGGTCAACGTGGCCTCGCAGCTGGCCTTCGCGGGCGCGCTGCCGCCGCACCCGCTGCCCGAGCGCGCGGTGTACGGCGGCACCAAGGGCTACGTGGTCACCTTCACCCGCACGCTCGCCGCCGAACTGGCCGGCACACCGCTGCGGATCCAGGTGCTGTGCCCCGGGCTGACCGCCACCGAGTTCCACCGGTCGCGCGGTGACGCTCCCGTCCCCGGACGGGAGCAGTCCGTGCACGAGGACGGCGGCATGCCGGTGGACCAGGTCGTCGACGCGTCACTGGCCGCGCTGGACGCCGGCGAGGTGGTGTGCGTACCGGGGCTCGGGGACCCGGCCTTGATCGACGGTCTGGCGGAGGCCGAACTGGCGATCCGCACCGCGGCCCGCCGGGGCGGGAGCTGACCCGGCCCGTCCGCACGCCGGACGGCTCCGCCCGCCGTGCGCGCTCCCCCACCGCACGAGTGTCGACATCTCGACATCGGGTACAAGCGGTGCCATGCCGACGCCCGCATCCCGCACCGCTGATTTCGAGGCCGCGTTCTTCGGCTCGCCCGCCCCCATGGTGATCCTCCGCACCGACCTGCGGATCCAGGAAGTGAACCACGCCTATGCGCGCATCACACGGCGGGAACCGGACGAGCTGACGGGCCGGTACATGTTCGAGGCGTTCCCGGACAACCCGCACGACCCCCGCGCCGACGGCGTGGCGAGACTCGGCGAGTCGCTGCGGCGCGTCATGCGCGACCGCGCCCCCGACACCATGCGCGTCCAGAGGTACGACATACCGTGGAAGGACTCCCCCACCGGCTTCACGGAGAAGTTCTGGAGCCCGGTCAACAGCCCGATGCTGGACTCCGAGGGCGCTCTGGTGGGGCTCGTGCACCACGTGGAGGACGTGACCGACGTCCGCAGGAAGCTGCGGCGGATCCTCCAGGCCTACGAACGCACCGAAACGCCCGCCGCCCACGACGCCGAGGCGCAGAGCCGGTTCGTCCGCTACCTCGCCCGCACCGAGGAGGAACGGGGCCGGCTGGAGCGCCTGGAGCAGGAGGCCGGCCAGTTGCGCCAGGCCCTCGCGTCGCGTGCGGTGATCGACCAGGCCATCGGCATCGTCCAGGCCGAACGCCGCTGCGCCCCGGACGACGCCTTCCAGATCCTGGTCGGGATCTCCCAGCGCTCCAACGTCAAACTCCGCGAGATCGCTGCCGCGCTCGTGCGCCGCGCGGCCGCCGGGGATTCCGCTCCGCTGCTGCCGCGGACGTGGTGACGTCACCGCCCGCCCCGTGGCCGTGTGACCGGTGAGGACGGCCGGGCGGGACTCCCCCTTCGTTCGCCGGAAACGCCGCTCCGGCCCTCGCCGGTGCCGGAAGAGCCTTCAGGCGCCCAGCTTGCCGACCGTATCGGTGAGGGTCTGCGCGAGTTCACGCAGCTCACGGCCGGTCGGCGCCGCGCCCAGCCGGTCCGACAGCTCCCGCTTGCTGATCACCACAAGTGCTCCCTCCGGGCCGCCCTCCTCGCCCGAGGGGCTGTCGACCACCCGGGCCCTGCCCTCCAGCAGCACGAGCGCGGCGCCGTCGTTCGTAGCGTCTCGGAGTTCCCTGACGTGGGCTTCGTCGATCATCTGCCGGCCTCCGGCGGTGGGCTGATACACGGGCGCGGACAGCGAGTGCCCCCGACCGGCGGTTGAAACCGCTTGACGCGGCACACCGATCGCGGAGCGGAACCGTGCCGCCGCGGGCCGGCGTCCGCGGGCGGCGTGCGTCCGGCGTGGTGTGCGGCGGTCCGGGTACTCCGGACAGCCAGGAGGGAACACCATGACACGCACGAAGCGGTACGCCGTGGCCGCCACCGGACAGTGGACGGAGCAGGAGGAGGTCCGCCGTCGGCTGCCCGCGGGTGAGGTGCACGCCTGGGAGCCGGGCCTGAACCAGACCGTCTGCGGGTTGTCCCTGAGCCGCTCGGAACTGGTCCGCTTCCCGCATGTGGTCTGGCAGGACACCTTCCCCGAATCCGGGGGTGCGGCGGACCGTGTCCGGCGCGTGTGCCCCCGCTGCGCCTCCGTCGCGGGGCGCCGCGGCAGCGACGCCCGCCCCCGGTGGCAGCGCACCAACCCCCGGCCGTGAGCGACCGGGTACGAGGCCCCGTCCGTCGGCGGCACCGCACGGGCGGGGCCCGGACCGGTTCCGCCGGTCACACGCGGTGCGCCTGACGTCATACGCCGGACGGAACCACTGGTCACAGGGGGTACGCCCGCACTCCGCACGGACCTCGCCGGGCCGCGCGGAGTGCGGCGAGGGCCCCGGTCCGGCACCGGCCGTTCCCTGACGGAGGGCGACGGCCCCGGCCCCTCCGAAGCGCTCGCAGACCGCCCGCCGTGACCGGGCCGGCCTCCTCCGGCCCATGACCTGCATGGAAGTGATCCGGACGGGGCAATCGGTCTGCCTGGGATTTGGAGGACGCCATGACCATGACGGAGCAGCCGGCCGAAACGGCGGGGGAAGGCACCGCCTGCTGCGCGCACCACGACAGTCACAGCCCGGGATCCGGTGCCGAAGCACCCGAGACGGCGCGGGAACGGGTCAACCGCCGCTGGAACGAGATCCTGCAGGAGACGCGGGTCACTCAGACCGGCGTGCAGATCCTCTTCGGGTTCCTGCTCAGTGTGGCCTTCACCCCGATGTTCCGGGAACTGGAGACGTTCGACCGCGTCGTCTACGTCACCACCGTGGTGCTCGGCGCGGCGGCCACGGGATCGCTCATAGCCCCCGTCTCCATCCACCGGTTCCTGTCCGGCCAGCGCATGAAGGACGAAGTGGTGGAGTCCGCCGGCCGCCTGATGATGTGCGGCATGGTCCTCCTCGCGCTGACCATCGGCTGCACGCTCCTGCTGATCCTCCGTGTCGTGGTCCCCGGCGTCCTCGCCGAGATACTCGTCGGCGCGGTCATGCTGTGGTTCGGCCTCTGCTGGTACGTGCTGCCGCTGCGCCTGCGACGTCGCGCCGCCCGGCGCTCCGGCGCCGACGACTCGCAGCGCGCCTGAGCACGGGCGGGCAGGACGACGCGACCGGGTGCTCCGCCGGGGGAAGGGTCCCACCGGCGGATGCACTGTCGAACAATTGAGCCATATGGGAAGCGTTCGGCGAACCGTTCCGGGTACCCGTATTCAAGGCGGAACCGGAGAACCGGGGCGTGATGCTGTCCTATCGGCTCGAGCAGGGCGTACTCGTCATCACGGTGGACGGCGACCCCGGCACGGAGGACCGGCCCGAATGCGCCGAGGCGATCAGCGACCTGATCCACGTGTACAGGCCGATGCCCGTCGTGATCGTTCTGGACGGCCCCCTCCCGGGTGACGCGGTGGTCGGCCAGGCCCTGCGGGCGCACCGTCTGTGCGGCCCCCTCGGCGTCCTGATCTCCGTGGCCACCCACAGCGCCCCGGCGCGGCGCACGCTCATGGCCGGGGCGGACACCGGCTGCACCCGTCTGGTCGTCCACGCCCGTGTCGACACCGCCATCGCCGCCACGTCGGCCGCGGCGGCATGAGCCCGGCGCCCGTGACGCGCTCGGCAGCGTCTCCCGTCCCTGAGGCCCCCCCGGAGCCGTCCGGCCTGCTCGCCCAGCTCACCCCGCGCGAGCGGGAGGTGCTGCTGCCGGTCGCCTCCGGCCTGACCGGCGCCGAGGTCGGGGAGCGGCTCGGCGCGACGCCCGGCACGGTCACGTCACACGTCAACGCACTGCTCACGAAGCTGCGGCTGCGCGACCGGGTGCAGGCGACGGTCCTGGCGTACGAGTCCGGCTGATCCGCCCGCAGGGCTCGGTGGAGGGACCGGGCGAGGGAGCCGGGGTCCGCTTCACCCTCGAGGCGTACCCGCTCCACGGGCCGGTCCCGAGGAACGGCGTCCCCTGCTCATCACGTCCCCGCCCGCCGCACTCCCCGGGACACCCGCTCACGATGCGGGCCCGGGTGGGAGACGCGGTTAATGTGGGTGCGGCTGTTCCGGAAGGCGTTCGAGGACGTGGGTGGGGTCGAGATGGCGGTAGGCAGGGTCATTCGTTTCGACGGGGTGCGGGGCTACGGGTTCATCGCTCCCGAGCACGGCGGGGAAGACGTCTTCCTGCACGCCAACGACCTGCTGATTCCGGAGTCCTGCGTGCGTTCCGGGACATGGGTCACGTTCGAGATCGAGGAGGGCGACCGCGGGCCCAAGGCGTCGTCCGTCCAGCTCACCGAGAGGGCACCCGCGACCACGGCGTCACCGCACGGGGGGCGGCCCCGGACGGCTCCGCCCGCGCGGGAGCCCGCCTCCGGGTTCCCGGCGGGCGAGGAGCCCACGTGCGACGTGCTCACCGTCGCGGAGTACACCGGTGAGCTCACGGAGCTCATGCTGGGCACGGCCCCCTCACTGACGGGGGAACAGATCACGCGGCTCCGCCGACGGCTGGTGGAGCTCGGCAGGAGCCACGGCTGGGTGGAGGGCTGATCGCGGCCGCCCCGGTCGTCACCCGTCGTGCGCGTCCCCTCCCCCGGGCCGCGGGGAGCGGGACGGGACGGGCGCGGCCGGCCGGTCGGGCCGGAAGGGGGTGGCGTCCAGCGTGCCCAGCAGCTTCAGGGCGTCATGGGACCGACTGCCGGGGTCGGCCTGGTAGATGACGAGTTGCTGTCCGGGCGCCCGGTTGACGGTGAAGCACTCGTAGTGCAGGTCGAGATCGCCCACGTCGGAGTGGTGGAGCAGCTTGGAGCCGCCGGTCTTGCCGTGCACGTGGTGCCGCGCCCAGAGCTCGCGGAAGGCCGGGCTCTTGACGGACAGTTCGCCGACCACCTCCTTCAGGCGCGGGTCGTCGGGATCCACGCCCGTGGCCTTGCGCAGTTCCGCGACGACCATGTCGGCCGTCCGGTCCCACTGCCGGTAGAAGCGCCGCGCGACGGGGTCGAGGAAGGCCATGTGCGCGAGGTTGCCGCGGAGGGTGAAGTCCCTGTGCAGGGCCGCGGCCAGGGGGTTGGCGGCCAGGACGTCGAGGGAGTGTCCGAGGACGAAGGCGGGGAGGTCGTCCCAGCGTTCGAGGAGGCCCCGCAGGTGCGGATCGACCCGCTCGGCGCGCCGGGTACGCCTCGCCGGCCGTCCCGCGGTGTGCGCCAGCCGGCGCAGATGCCCCGCGGACTCCTCGTCGAGGCCCAGCGCCTTCACGAGCGCCTCCACCACCTGGGCCGACGGCCTTCGTTCACGGCCCTGCTCGATGCGCATGTAGTAATCGGTGCTCATTCCCGCGAGCAGCGCCACCTCCTCGCGGCGCAGTCCCGGCACACGTCGCCGTCCGGAGGTGGGCAGCCCGACGTCCTCGGGCAGCAACTGGGCGCGCCGGGCCCGCAGGAAGTCCTTCAGCGAGGTGTCGGGGCCGGGCCGTTCGTCGATCTCCATGCGGACAACGCTAGGGCCCGGCGGCGGTCGCCCACCATCCTGGAGGGTGGGTGAACCACACCCACGGAGCCGGCCGCCCGGTGACGGCCGGGAGCCGGCCCGGTCGTGCGGGCCCGGTCGTGCGGGCCCGGTCGTGCGGGCCCGGTCGTGCGGGCCCGGTCGTGCGGGCCCGGTCATGTGCGGGCCCCGGGTGACGCCTCCCGGTCCGGCGGCGGTCCGGCCGGTCCCGGCAGCCCGGTGGGGCCGGCCGCGGGTGGAGCGTCGCCGGGGGCCGGATCGGCGCTCTCGCCGAGGAAGCCGCCCGACTGGTGCCGCCACAGCTTGGCGTAGGCGCCGTCCGCGGCGAGCAGCTCCCCGTGCGTACCCTGCTCGACGACGTTTCCCCGGTCGAGGACGACGAGGCGGTCCATCCCGGCGACGGTGCTCAGGCGGTGGGCGACGACGAGGGCCGTACGCCCGTCCATCAGCCGCCACAGGGCGTCCTGGACGAGGAGTTCGCTCTCCGAGTCCAGCGCACTGGTCGCCTCGTCGAGCAGCAGGATCGGGGCGTCGCGAAGGACCGCCCTGGCGAGGGCGACCCGTTGGCGCTGGCCGCCCGAGAGCTTCACTCCCCGCTCCCCCACCAGGGTGGCGAAGCCCTCGGGGAGCTGCTCGGCGAACTCCGTGACGTGCGCGGCCGCGGCCGCCGCGCGGATCTCCGCGTCGGTGGCGCCGGGCCGGGCGAAGGCGATGTTGTCCCGCAGGCTGCGGTGGAACATCGCGGGTTCCTGCGGGACGTAGGCGATCAGTGAGCGCAGGTCGGCCTGGCGCAGCCGGCTGATGTCCTGGCCGCCGATCAGGAGGCGTCCGCCCTCGATGTCCGACATCCGCAGCAGGAGCCGGGTGAGGGTGGTCTTGCCGCCGCCGGACCTGCCGACCAGGCCGATCCGCGCACCCGCCGGCACGTCCAGGTCCAGGTCCTGGAAGATCGGTTTCGCACCGGCGTGGGCGAAGGTCACCGCCTCGAAGCGGATGCCGGTGTCCCGCGGTGCGAGCGGTTCGGGTTCCGCCGGGTCGAGCACGGTGGGCGGGTCCAGCAGCAGCTCCGTGAACTGCGCGGCCTCGGTCATCGAGCTCTCCAGCCGCCGGTAGATCTGGTTGAACTCGAACATGATCTGGGTCGCGTTGGAGTAGTAGGTGAACGCGACGACGATCTCCTCCACCCCCTGGCCCGGGCCGCCGAAGGCGACGGCGACCAGCAGGCCCAGCACGTTGGTCAGCACGGACATGGGGGCGACCAGGGTGTCGACGCGCAGGTTGCCGTAGTCCCACGACCTCAGCGTCAGGCGCCGGGACTCCGCGACACGGCTGCGGTGTTCCTCGGCCTCCCGCCGCTCGGCCGCGAACGCCCGGATGGTCTCCATGTTCGTGAGACTGTCGGCGACGTGGCCGGAGACCCGGGCGATCGCCGCCTCACGGTCGTGGACGAGCGCCTGCCGGCGGCGGATGAGGGGTGCGGCGCCCGCCACGGTCAGCGCGATCATCAGGAGGAGACCGGCGACGAGCAGCGGTTCGTAGTGCCAGAGCACGACGGCGCCGAACACCAGCGGCACGAGGCTGCCCACGATCCGGTACGTCATCGTGTCGACGAAGTCCTCGAAGCGCCTGCCGAAGCTCAGCACCCGTTTGGTCAGGGAGCCGGAGAAGTTGTCGTGGAAGAACGCGGCGTCCTTGGCGAGGAGTTCGTCCATGCCGAGCACGTACAGGTGCTCCATGCCGAGGGCCCCCACCCGGTTCAGGCAGTGCTGCCCGATCCGCCACACGGTCTCGGCGAGCAGCAGCGCCGCACCGAAGCCCAGCACGTAGGGCAGCGCCGAGGCGAGGGTGAGATCACCGTCGCCGGCGGCCTGCCCCGCGAGTTTGGCGACCATCAGGGGCGCGACGTAGCGGATGCCGATGTTGCCCACGGCCGGCAGCAGCACCGCGGGCAGGGCCAGCCGCCGCAGTCGTGACAGTTCCCGGCCGTAGAGGCGCAGCGCGAGAACGACCGCGCTCCTGCCCGGTGCCTGCGTATCTGTTGTCGCCATCACACTCCCGGAGGTCGGCACCCGGAAGTCTTCCGCCGGACGAGGGCGCCGGTCCAGGCGTTTACCACGTACGGGCGACAACCGGACACCGGGAGCGGGGCCTCCGGGTGGACCGCGGCACCCGGCCGGGCCGGCGGGCCGGGTGCGCGGTGGTGGTGGCGAGCCGGGTGTCAGTGGCCGGCGACGACGCCGGAGAGCTCGTTCGTGCTCTTCGGCAGGGTCACCGACGTCAGTTTCCCGCCGGTCTCGATGTCGACGGCGTGGAGCCTCCGCTTGCCCGGTTCGGAGACGTACGCGGTGTGGTCGCGGACGAAGAGGGTGGGCCGGGGCTGCTGCCAGTCGAGGGGCTCCTGCCACGCGTCGACGACGGGGATCTCCTTCTCCACCTCGCCGGTCTCGGGATCGATGACGTGCAGGGCGCCGTTCGTACCGAGGACGAGTGCCTCGCCGTGCGGTCCGCGGCCCAGCGAGCGGAACGAGTAGCTGGTGCCGAGGTCGACGAGGCGCAGCTTCGCGGTCCGGGTGTCGATGAGGGAGACGCGGGTGGGCCTTTCCAGTTCGGCGTCCGGGTCGGTCTTGTAGTCGCCCAGGAGGACCGGCGACGCGTCGCTGCCCGCCTGGTTGCCGATGCGGCCGTAGTCGTCGGGGGCGTCGACCTTGGTGAACTCCCCGTCCTTGTAGATCAGGACGCCGTCCTCGCAGCCCACGGCGACGGCCTCGCCCCGGGCGGCGGCCTCGCCGTGGACTCCGGGGCAGTCCTCGTTGCGCGCGATCTCCTTGTCGTTCTCGTCCAGGACGAGGGCGCCGGTGCGCTTCTCCTCGGTGCCGAGGGTGCTGAGGAGCTCGCCGTTGCCCAGGGCGACGGCGACGCCGTGATGCGCCTCGGCGGAGGTGTACGTGCGTCCCTCCGGCTTCCTGCCGGCCGAGAGATCGGCCGGGTCGAAGACCTCGACCTCTCCGGTGCCGTCGGTGAAGAGCACCGTCTTGCCGGCGTGCCGGACGACGTGTCCGGGCTTGGCCCCCTCGTAGGTGATGTCGGTGAGGGTCTGTCCGACGGCGTCGAGGACGCGGAAGCCCTCGTCGGTGGAGACGATGACGTGGTCGTCGTCCCCGGCGGGGTTGACCCGGTTGAAGCCGGGCAGCTCGATGGTCCTGGTGAGCTTCAGGCTCTCGCCGTCCAGGATGTACAGGCCCCCGTCGAAGGTGGCGACCAGCGGGTCCTTGACGTCGGCGGCGGGCGCGGCGCTCGGCGACGCCTTCGCCGCCTTCGTGCCGGACGAGGCGCCGTCCCCTCCCCCGCAGGCGGTCAGGACCGCTGACGCCGCGAGGGCGAGGGCCGTGGCGGAGACGGCTCTGTGGCGTATCTGCTTGTTCACTGTGTGTGTTCCCTTCCGGCCGCGCGGGCGCGGCGTCGGTGTGGTGGGTGGCAAGTGGTGGGTGGGGCCGGCCGGTCGTGCCGTCCCGGCGCGGTGGCGCGGGTTCAGCCGCTGGTCAGGCCCTCGGTCACGGCGGTGGTGTTGGCGCGCATCATCCGCAGGTAGGTGTCGGCGCCCTCGCCCTTCGCGGTGAGCGACTCGGAGTACAGCTCGACGACCTCGACCCGGTCGTCCAGTTCGGCGCGCAGGACCTCGGCCAGCCGCTTGGGCCGGGAGGAGTCGGCGAACACGGTGCGCACGCCGGCGTCCTCCATCGCCCGGGTGAGCGAACGCAGGTCGGAGGAGCTGGGCGAGGCCAGGGTGGTGCCGCTGGGGATCACCGCGCCGATCACCCGGAAGCCGAAGCGGTCGGCGAGGTAGCCGAAGACGTGGTGGTTGGTGACCAGGGCGCGGTCGTCCTCGGGTATGCGGTCGAAGGACTCCTCCATCCAGGCGGTGAGGTCCGCGAGGCGTGCGTCGTACCGTTCGGCGTTGCCCCGGACCGCTTCCTCGTCCACGCCGTCCACGTTCTCGATCACCCGGTCGGCGATCAGGCCGGCGGCCCTGCGCACACGGTCGGGGTCGGTCCAGAAGTGCGGGTCGGGCTGCCCGGCCTCCTCCGGGCCCCCGTCGGCGTGTGCCCGGAAGGTGAGCGGGTCCACCGCCTCACCGGCCTCGAAGGTGGCCACCCCGGACGCGCGGGCGGCCTCCACGTGCCGCAGTACGTTCTCCTCCAGGCCCAGTCCGTTGAAGACCACCAGGTCGGCGTTCTCCAGTTCGGCGGCCTGCACCGCCGACAGGCCGAAGGAGTGCGGGTCGGCGTCGGGCTTCATCAGCACGGTGACGTCGGCCTCGTCGCCGACGATCTCGCGGGTGATGTCGCCGAGGATGTTGGTCGTCACCACGATCCGGGACCGGTCGTCGCCGCTCGTGCAGGCGGTGGCCGTACTCGCGCAGGCGAGGGCGACCAGGGCCGCCGCCAGGCGGCGCAGCCGCAGGACGGTCCGCCTCGGTGCCGTCATCGTCCGGTCTCCGCCATCAGCGCCGGCTCCATGTCCAGGTCGAAGGTGCGGGCGATGCGCAGGCCGTCGTTGTGGTCGATCTCGTACACGCGCCCGCCCTCCGGGTCGTTGACGTAGGCGCGGCTGCGGTCGACCTCGATCACGGGTCCGCCTCCGCCGGCGTCCGTCCGCCGGTTCCCGGTCAGGAGCCGCCCGGTCCGGGCCACCTGCTCGCCGGTGGCGACGTCGTAGCCGTGCAGGGCCCCGTCGGTCTCCAGGACGAGCAGCGGGGAGCCCTCCCCCGCGGTGTTGGCGGCGATCACGGGGCCGGTCTCCACACGGGTCCACGCGCGCTCCGTGACGTCCAGCACCCACACGGCCCGGTCCCCGGCCGGTGCGGTGAGGGTGTCGCTGCCCGCGCGATGACGGAAGGAGGACGCCCGCTCCCCCGCGGGCACGTCGTCGCCGTACGGGATCCTCTCGGCCGTGAAGCGTCCGTCGTCCTCGCCGATCAGCAGGGCGCCGTCGGCACAGCCGAAGACCACGCCGCGCCGGGTGACGGCGTCGCCCGCCGGGTCCTCGCAGCCGGCGTCCGGGGACGCGACGCGCCCGCCCTCACGGTCGTACACCGCGGCCTTCGGCGTGCCCTTCCCGTCGTCGGTGAGGGCCAGCAGGTGCTCCGCGTAGGGCACCACCGCCCCGGCGTGCGTTCCGGGGAGCGCGCGGGGGGAGCCGGCGCGGCCCTTCTCCGATTCGGCCCGGCGGTGGATCACGGCCCGGCCGTCCTCCCCGGTCACCGCGGTCACGGCCGCGTCGCCGCGCACCCGCGCGCCCGGACCCGCCGGGAACCTGCCGGCGTCGCGTATCGCGGCGCGGTAGTAGTGCGCGTGGTCTCCGTGGTCCACCGTCCAGGCGCCGCCGTCGAGGACGCGGATGCCGTCCGCGGTGTGGAAGTAGCCGAACCGGCCGTCCGTGGTGAGTTCCGCGGCGCCCGCCGTCCGGGACACCCCGTGCGTCCTGCCGGTGATCAGGTCCAGTACCCGGGTGTCTCCGGTGCCCGGGTCGTTGAGCACCAGCCGGGACTGCTGTTCGGCCGCCTCCTGTGCCCCCTCGACGTACCCGTGCGGAGTGGCGGAGGCCGTGGAACCCCCCTTCGGGGAGGACGCGTCGTCGTCCTGCCCCGCGCAGCCCGCGGTGAGCAGCGCGAGGGACACGAGCGCGGCCGGCGCCCCAGAAGTGACGTTTTTTCGGACGGACAAGGACATCGCCTCTCAGGTCTTTCTCAGTCGGTCGCCGGCGGGCGGATGCCGGCCGGGCGTGTGCGGCGGTGGCGGACGGCGTCCGCCAGGTGGGAGAGGAAGAACAGGCTCACGGCCAGGGCGGAGACGGTCGCGCCGGCGGCGGTGCCCAGGTGCCAGGAGAGCAGCAGGCCGAAGAAGGTGGCGGTCGCGCCGAGCAGTGCCGCGAGGACCATCACGCCCCGCACGCCGCGCGCCCAGGGCAGCGCGGCCGCCGGCGGGGCGATGAGCAGGCCCAGTACCAGCAGCGTCCCCACGATGTGGAAGGAGGCGACGATGGCCAGCGCCAGCAGGCCGAGCAGCACGGCGTGGGCCAGGCGCGGACGCAGCCCGAGCGTCCGCGCCTTGCGCGGGTCGAACGCCAGGGCGAGGAAGGCGCGGTGGCCGAGGACCGAGACGGCCAGGGCCAGGACGAGGGCCGCTCCCAGCAGCGCCAGGTCCTGTTCCCGGACGGCGAGGACGTCGCCGAAGAGGAAGCCGGTCAGGTCCACCGCGAAGGACTGCGACCGCGACACGATGATGACGCCGAGCGACAGCATCCCCACGAACAGCAGCCCGATGCCGGTGTCCTGGGACAGCCGCGGGGTGCGGCCGAGCGCGGTGACGCCGGCCGTCATGACCGCCGCGCTCAGCAGCGCCCCCACCATGAGGTTGCCGCCCAGCAGCGCGGCGAGCGCCACTCCGGGCAGCAGGCCGTGCGACATGGCGTCACCGAGGAAGGCCATCCCCCTCAGCACCACCCAGGTGCCCGCCAGGGCGCAGATCGCCGACACCAGAATCCCGCCCCACAGGGCGCGTTGCACGAAAGTCGCCTCGAAGGGGACCGTCAACCACTCCATGCGAGCACACTACAATGAAAATCATGTTCAAAAAATCCGGCCCTCTCGCCGCCACCCCCGGGGACACGACGTTCCGCATCCGTCTGACCGAGCTGTCCGCGGGCCATGCCGGCCGCCCGGTCCTCCATCGACTCACGTGCGAGATACCGGCGTTGACCACCACCGCACTCGTCGGCCCGAACGGCAGCGGGAAGTCCACCCTCCTCGGTGTCCTGGCCGGTGTGATCCAGCCCACGTCAGGGGAGCTCCGCCATGTCGGCGGCCGGCCTCCGGCGTTCGTCCCGCAGCGCGGCGCCGTCGGCGACGCACTGCCCCTGACGGTCCGGCAGGCCGTGGAGATGGGACGCTGGGGCGAACGCGGTCCGTGGCGCCGGCTGACCCGGCGGGACCGCGCCACGGTGGACGCGGCCATGGACCGCATGGGCGTCGCCGGTCTGGCCGGGCGTCAACTCGGGGAGTTGTCCGGTGGACAGAGACAGCGCGCCCTCATCGCCCAGGGGCTCGCCCAGGAGTCCGACCTGCTCCTGCTCGACGAGCCGGCCACCGGACTCGATCCCGAGGCCAGGGAGCACATGGCGACGCTGCTGACGGAACTGGTCGGCGACGGCGTGACCGTCGTCCACGCCACCCACGACCTGGACGCCGCCCGCGCGGCCGACGCCTGCCTCCTGCTCCGTGAGGGGCGACTGGTGGGGCACGGGGACCCCGGGCGGCTCCTCACTTCCTCGGCACTCGCCCAGGTCCGGCAGCCGGTCTGAAACGACCTCGGTCCCGCGCGGTCCCCGTGCACGGGAACCCCCGCCGTACGCCGACGGGGACGCCGCCGCGGCGATCGGCCTCTGCCGGCGGGCGTGCGGCGCCCGTGAGGACGCCGGGGTCGACGCTCCGGACGGCGGGGTCCCGCACGCCGGGATCACCGTCGGGCGGTCGGTGCTGATGCCGGGCGGGTGTCGGGGAGTGAGGAGCTGCGGCGGCGCCCGGCCGCCGCCGGGTGACCGCTCCCCCGGATCAGGTCCGCTCGCCCCCGTGCAGCGGCGGGCGAAGTCCACCATGCGGGTGAAGGCTGCGCGAGGCGCGCCACGACGGCTTCATCGGCGTGCAGAGCTACGAGCGGATCGTCCACGGCCCCGACGGCGAGCGCAACGGGATGGGCACCGTCATCGAGCCGGCGTCCCTCGCCGGCGCCGTGCGCTACGCCCACGAGGTGTCCGGGGTGCCGGTCCTCGTCACCGAGCACGGCATCCAGACCCCGGACGACGCACAGCGCGCCCCTTCGTCCCCGCCGCCGTCGACCACCTCGTGGCCGAGGTGCGCGCGGGGACGCCCGTCCTCGGGTACTGCCACTGGACGCTCATGGACAACTTCGAGTGGATCTTCGGGTACGGCGCCCGGCCCGGGCTGCACGAGGCCGACCGGGAGACCTTCGAGCGGCGCCCGAAGCCGAGCGCGAAGGCGTACGCGGACGTGGTGCGGCGCCACCGGAACCCGCTCGCCCGCGCCCCGCCCGGCCGGCTTCCCCCACGACTCGAACGGCGCAACAAGCGGTTGCCCCAGATGCCCACGGGCGGACGGAACGCGACCATCGGGTGGGGGCCGACAGCCCCGGCCCGGACGGAGCAGGCGGCCAGGAAGGGGGACACCCGTGAAGCGTGCGAAGAACGGCCCGTCCTCCCAGACCAGGGCCGGGCGGCGTTCGCTGGCGGCCCAGCTCGCCGATCCGGTACGCGCCTACCTGGCCACCGAAGCGGGCAGCGCCGGGCTGCTCCTGGCGGCCGTCGTGGTGGCCCTGGGATGGGCCAACTCGCCCTGGTCCGGGGGGTACGAGTCGCTCTGGGCGACCGAGGCGTCCGTGTCGTTCGGCGACGCCGAGCTCTCCATGGACCTGGGGCACTGGGTGAGCGACGGCCTGATGGCCCTCTTCTTCTTCGTCGTCGGCCTGGAGGTCCGCTACGAGGTCTCGGTCGGCTCGCTGGCCGGCCGCCGCCGTGTCCTGCTCCCGGCCGCGGCCGGTGTCGGCGGCATGGTCGTTCCGGCGCTGTTCTACCTGGCGATCGCTCCCCGGGGCGAGGCGGCCGGCGGCTGGGGCACGGTCATCGGCACCGACACGGCCTTCATGCTCGGGGCGCTCGCCGTGGTGGGGCCCCGGTTCGTCACCCAGCTGCGCGTCTTCCTGCTGGCCGTCACCGTCATCGACGACATCGTGGCCGTCAGCGTGATCGGCCTGGTCTACTCGGACACGGTCCACCTGCTGCCGCTGCTGGCGGCACTCGCCCTCTGCGCGGTCCTCGCCGCGCTGACCCCGCTGGGCGCCTGGCGCGCGGCACCGTACCTCCTCGTCGTGCTCGCGCTGTGGCTCGCCACCCTCGCGTCCGGTCTCCACGCCTCCATCGCCGGCATGCTCGGCGGTCTCCTCATCCCCGCCCACGCCCCCGCGCCCGAGGCGGTGGACCGCGCCACCCGGCTCGCCCGCGCCTTCCGCCAGTCGCCCCGCGCCGACGTGGGGCTGTCGGCGCGCGTGGGACTGCAACGGGCGGTCTCGGTCAACGAGCGGCTGCAGCTGATGCTGCACCCCTGGGCGAGCTATGTGGTCGTCCCGCTGTTCGCCCTGGCCGGCGCCGGCATCGACCTGCGCGGGGGCGTCCTGGGCAGCGCCCTGTCCTCCCGGCTCACCTGGGCCGTCGTCGTCGGTCTCGTGATCGGGAAGCTCCTGGGCGTGTGGGGCGGGACCTGGCTCGGCACCCGTCTGCGCCTCGGCAGGCTCCCCCAGGGAGTGGGCCCGGGACACGTCGTGGGCGGCGCCGTGCTGTCCGGGATCGGCTTCACCGTCTCCCTGCTGATCGCCGGCCTGGCCTTCGACGACCCGGCCCTGCGCGACCGGGCGATCGTCGGCGTCCTGCTGGCCGCCGTGCTCGCCACCGCCCTGGGGTGGCTCGCGTTCCACCTCGCCGCCGTCCTGCGCGGCGAGACGGACGCCGACCTGCCCCGCGTCCTCGACCGCCCGGTCGACCCGGCCAGGGACCACATCGTCGGCCCCGCGGACGCGCCGCTCACCCTGGTGGAGTACGGCGACTTCGAGTGCCCCTACTGCGCCCGCGCCACCGGCGTCACCAAGGAGCTGCGGGAGCGCTTCGGCGACCGGTTCCGTTACGTCTTCCGGCACCTGCCGCTCCCCGACGTCCACCCGCACGCCGTGCTCGCCGCCCGGGCCGCCGTCGCCGCCGGCGCGCAGGGGCGCTTCTGGCAGATGCACGACCTGCTGTACGAGCACCAGGACCGGCTGGAGTTCGAGGACATCGCCGCGTACGCCATCGAGATCGGACTCGACGTGGCGCGGTTCCTCGAGGACATCGACGACGAGGGGACCGCCGAGCGGGTGCGGGCCGACGCGGCCGGCGCCGAGGCCAGCGGCGCCCGCGGCACACCGACCTTCTTCGTCGGCGGCCGGCGGCACACCGGGCCGTACGACGCGGAGACGCTCGCCGGCGAGCTCGAGGGGTCCGTGTCCCGCGGCGCGCCCTGAACCCGCCGTCGCCGGCCGTCCCGCGCTCAGCGGCGCAGGGCGGTCTCGCTCCGCATGTACGACAGCTTCTCGGGGTTGCGGACGGCGTAGAGGCCGGTGATGAGGCCGTCGTCGACGCGCACCGCGAGGACGGTGTCGAGGACGCCGTCGAGCCGGACGGTCAGTGCGGGCCGGCCGTTGACCTCCGTCGGCCGCAGTGACACCTCGGCGGTGAGCCTGCCCAGCCCGCCCTGCAGCAGGCGGGCCACCTTGTCCGCTCCCACGACGGGCCTGAGGACGGCCTGCTTGATGCCGCCGCCGTCGCCCAGGAGGACGACGTCCGGCGCGAGGACGTCGAGCAGGCCCTGCAGGTCGCCCGTCTCGACCGCCCGCCGGAAGGCGTCGAGGGCGTCCCGCGTCTCGGCCGGTGACACGGGCCCGCGCGGCCGGCGCGCCGCGACGTGCGCCCGCGCCCGGTGCGCGATCTGCCGGACCGCGGCGGGTCTCTTGTCGACGGCCCCGGCGATCTCGTCGTACTCGAGGCCGAACACCTCGCGCAGCACGAACACCGCCCGCTCGGTGGGGGCGAGCGTCTCCAGCACCAGCAGCATCGCCATCGAGACGCTGTCGGCGAGCTCGACGTCCTCGGCCACGTCGGGTGCGGTGAGCAGCGGCTCGGGGAGCCAGGGGCCGACGTAGGACTCCTTGCGGCGGCCGAGCGCACGCAGCCGGGTCAGCGCCTGCCGGGTGGTGATCCGTACGAGGTAGGCCCGCCGGTCCCGTACCGTTTCGAGGTCGACGCCCGCCCAGCGCAGCCAGGTCTCCTGCAGCACGTCCTCCGCGTCGGCGGCCGAGCCGAGCATCTCGTAGGCCACCGTGAACAGCAGGTTGCGATGGGCGACGAACGCCTCCGTCGCGGTGTCCGTGTGCTCTGTTCGCATGCTCTCCACCGGTTGCTCCCGCCTGCTCGTCCTCCACGGTCCCCCGCACACAGGACGCCGGCCGCCGCGGTTCTGTGACAGGTCCGGGGAGGAACCGCCCGGGGCCGGCGTCCGCCCCGGCGTCCGGCCGTGTCGCGACCGGGCCGCCGGGGCGGACGCCGGCCGGGGGTCCCGGCCGGCGGTCCGTCAGCAGTCGAGGGGAGCGGACCCGACGGCCACGTCGTCGAACCACAGCGTGTCGTCACCCGTCCCGTAGCTCTCCCAGCCCAGCCGCAGGGCGGTGGGACGGGGCGGGACGGTACGGGCGAGCCATTGCCGGTCGACGTCCTGCGTCGGCACGCCGTCGGCGTGCAGGCCGGGAATCGCCTCGTCACCGAGCCAGGTGTCGACTCCCGGGGCCGTCGTGTCGATCGCGAAGCGCAGGCACTGCCAGCTTCCCGTCGGCAGCGGCCTGCTCAGCGCCACGCCGGCCGGGCTCTGCTCCGGCAGGGTGGCGTCGTCGCTCTCCCGGTTCCACTGCAGGGCGCCGTTCTGGCCGCCGACGCGCAGGCTCCGTCCGCTCTGGGAGGTGTCGGGCAGGGAGACGAAGGTGACGTGGGCGGAGGGGAGCGCGGTGGTGTGCCTCACCCACATGCGCACGTGCATCACCGGGCCGACCGAGGACAGGTCCGCGGTGGAGGCGACGAACGCGTGGTTGCAGTAGCCGGCCCGGCCGTCGACCCGCAGCGACCGGCTGCCGCCGTGCGCGACGGCGGTGTCGACGGCGGCCCTGCCGGTGCCCTGGCAGTCGGGTGCGGTGAACCGCCAGTCGCCGGACGGGGTGGAACCGGTCTGGTCCTCGAAGTCCGAGCAGATCACCGTGTCGGCGCAGTCCTCGCCCGGTGGCGGGGTGGTGGGCGGCGGGGTGGTGGGGGGTGTGGTGCCGTCACCGCCGCACGGCACGCCGTTGAGGGCGAAGTCGTCCGGTGCGGGGTCGGCCGAACGCCAGGTCCCCTGCAGGCCGAACTCGGCGGCGCCTCCCGTGGGCAGCGCGCCGTTCCAGCTCGTACTGGCGGCGACGACGGACCCGCCGGTCTGGGTGACGGTCGCGTTCCACGCCGAGGTCACCCGCTGGTCGCCGGTGTAGGTCCAGCTCAGCCGCCAGCCGTCGAGCGCCGGGCCGAGATTGGTGACCTTGATCTGCGCGGTGTAGCCGTCGGTCCACTTGTTCACGGTGTAGTCGACGCGGCAGCCGGTCTCCGCGCCGTTCGCGGGCATCACCGTGAGGGCGGACGCCGACAGCACGGCCGCGGTGAGGGCCGCCGTCCAGGGACGGCGCAGTAATCGTGCGAGAAGGGCGCGCACGTGTACCTCCGGGTCAGGGGTGGGGGTGGGTACGTACGAGGTGCGAAAGCGTGACGGGAGCGCTCCCGGTCGGTGGGGCGGGGGTCCGGCCGACCGGGCCCCCGTCCCGGATCAGCTCGTGGGGAAGTGGTCGGGCGTGCTGATCCTGCTCTTGAGCAGCGCACCGGACTCGGTCAGCACGCCACTGCCGCTGTAGTCGGTGCCGTTGCAGGTGCCGGGCCTGAACGCCGCACTGCCCTCGTCGGCGTCGGAGTAGGTCCAGTTCGCGTAGCTGATCTTCAGCTGGTCGAGCAGGTCCAGCCAGGCCGTGCTGCTCGCCCGGTCCACCGCTCCCCCGCCGGTGGCGCTCACCGTGCCGAACTCGGAGACGAACAGCGGCAGTCGCGAGGCCGCCCGGCTGACCGTGGCGCGGTAGTTGTCCTTGTGGCTCGCGGCGTAGAAGTGGAACGCGTACATGATGTTGGTGGCGTTGACGGGGTTGGCGACGACCTCGTTCTCGTTGGAGCCGTCCGAGACCCCCAGCGAGGACCAGCCGCGGGTGCCGACGATGACGACGGCGTCCGGGTCGGCGGCCCTGATCACCGGGATGACCTGCTCGGCGTAGCTCTTGACGGCCGCCCAGCTCACGCCGTTGGGCTCATTGGCGATCTCGTAGATCACGTTCTTCTTGCCGGCGTTGCGGGCGGCCACGGAGGCGAAGAACGTCTTCGCGCGGTCGAGGTTGAAGTTCGGGTCGCCCGGCGTGAGGGTGTGGAAGTCGATCACGGCGTACATGCCGCGGGCCTCGGCCATGTCGACGAGGCCGTTCACGCGGTTGGTGAAGCCCGCGGGGTCGGTCTCGTAGCCGTCCTCCTGCACGTACATGGCGATGCGCAGCAGGTCCGACTTCCAGTCCTCCGCCAGCGCGTCCAGGGACGCGGCGGTGTAGCACCGGCTGAACCACTGGAGGCCGTGGGTGCTCATGCCGCGCAGCTGTACGGGACGGTCGTACTGGTTGCACAGGTTCACCCCGCAGACGTGCAGCTGCCCGTTGACGTCCACGGGGGTGCCGTCGTCCGGGCCGGGCGGGGGTTCCTCGACGGAGCCGGTGCAGGCGACGCCGTTGAGCGTGAACGCCGCGGGTTTCGGGTTGGCGCCCGTGAAGGAGCCGGTGAATCCCAGGTCGACGGTCGCGCCGGTGGCCAGTGTGCGGTTCCAGTCGACGGCGGCGGCGGTGACCGTGGCGCCGGACTGCGACCAGGTGGCGTTCCAGCCCTGGACGACCTTCTGTCCGGCGTCCGGCATGGTGAACCCGAGCGTCCACCCGGAGACGGGGGCGCCCAGGTTGGTGATCTTCACTCCGGCCTGGAAGCCGCCCTGCCACTGGCTGGCCACCGTGTAGTCGACCCTGCAGCCGGCGGCGGCCGCCGCCTGTGGACCGGTCAGTGCCGTGAGGCCCAGGACCGTCGCACAGGTCGCCAGTAGGGCCAAGAAGCGTTTCACAGCGTTCCTCCTCGTGTGCGATGCGAGCACAGCGTGGTGCGGACACAGCGTGGTGCGGACACAGCGTGGTGCAGCGCGATGGGAGCGCTCCCAAAGTCCATCGGCCCGTGACCGTACACCGGTGCGCCGGTGCGCGATAGCCGTGCGACGGCCGAAGAATGCCGCGCCGGGGGTGACCGCCGCCCGGGCGGAGCCGGCCGGGCACGTCGAGGTGGACGGTGGCGCGCGTCACACTCCCTTCCTGTCACGGGGAGCGGGCGGTCGGCATCTCGTGTTCAGCCCGGCGCGACACCGCGCGGGAACACGAGAGAGGACGAAGCCATGGATACCCGGTTCGACCTGTTCGAGAACGGGCTCGCCACCCGGTTCGCCAAGCGGTTCGCAGGTGCCGCCCTGGTGATCCACGACTCGCCGCTGCCGAAGTCCACCCAGGAGCTGGTGTCGCTGCGCGTCAGCCAGATCAACGGCTGCGGCCACTGCGTCGACATGCACGTCAAGGAGGCCGCGGCCGCCGGGGAGAGCGCGGTCCGCCTCCACCTGGTCGCCGCCTGGCGCGAGTCCACCGTGTTCACCGAGGCCGAGCGGGCGGCCCTGGCCCTCGCCGAGGAGGGCACCCGGCTCGCCGACGCCTCCCCGGGCGTCTCCGACGAAACCTGGGCCCTGGTCCGCAAGCACTACGACGACGACCGGACCGCCGCCCTGGTCACCCTGGTCGCCCTGATGAACGCGGCCAACCGCCTCGCGGTGATCACCCATCGGAAGGGCGGCTCGTACGAGGCGGGCATGTTCGCGGCGGCGGTCGGGGATTGATCCGCCGACGGAATCCGGGCCCGGCCCGGGATCAGCCGATCCGGGCCGGGCCCGGCCGCTCGGGGCCGGAGCGGGCGGGGTCAAGGGCGGACGACGGGGCCCGCGGCCGGGGCCTCCCGGGTGCCGTCGGCGGCCGCCGACGGCCGGCGGTCGGCCCGCAGCGCCGCGGAGCGGGGCAGCGCGGCCGCGAGGAGGGTTCCGCGCAGGGCCGACGCGCGCAGGGCGAGGGTCACCAGGGCGTAGCCCACGAGTCCGCCGAGCGTGTTGGCGATGAGGTCGTTGACGTCCACGGAGCGGCCGTTGTTCAGGACGATGTACGACAGCATCTGGGCGGCTTCCACGGCCAGGCTGGCCGCCGCCGTCATCAGGGTCGCCCGCGACGCCGAGGTGGCGTTCCGGAACAGCAGGGGCAGCAGGAAGCCGGCCGGCACCATCATGATGACGTTGGGGACCATGGTGACGTCCGCGGTGAGCAGCGGGATGAAGTTGATCTGGCCGATCCAGGGAGCCTGGTTGGCGTACTCGCCCCATGTCACGTTCAGCGGGAAGACCGTCAGGGACAGCACGGCGGCGACGTAGACGGCGGCGGCCAGCCGCAGCAGGCCCTGGCGCCTGTCCCACACCCCGCGCCGCACCCGGACGACGGTGCCGGCCGCGAACAGGACGAGCGCGGGGCCGAGAACGGGGGCGGAGTCCACCTGGAAGCGAATGTCCATGAGGGCTGATCCTTCGGGTCGGGTCGAGCGGTGCTGACGTGCTCCAGCCTCCTTCCGGGCCGGGCCCGGCGGATCTGCCGAAGGACCCATTCAGCGGCGGACGGCTACGACTTTCGGCAGAGGGGGACCGGTGTCGCGCGCGGCTAGGGTTCTCACCATGCTCAGACCACTGCGCGCGCCGGCCGCCGGCCGGTTCGCCGTCGGCGCCCTGCTGCTCTGCCTCCTCGGAACGGCCCTGCTGATCGACGTCGACACCGGCGCCCTCGGGCACCAGGGCGCCGGAATCCTGCTGCCCGTGTCGACGGCCGCGGCGGCGGCCGTCGCCTTCCCGGCCGTGGGGATCAAGTCGCCCCCCGCGGTGCTGGCGTGGGCGGCGTGCGGCGCGGCCCTGGTGTCGCTGGCCTGCTCGATCGGACTGCGCGTGGCGGCGGGCGGCGGTCCGGTCCTGGACCAGGCCTCCGACGCCTACACCCTGTTCGAGCCGACCGCCCTGATGGTGCTGCTGCACCTGACGGCGCGGCGGGGCTCCCCGGCCGGCACCGCCGTCGCCCTGCCGCTGCTGATGGCCGCCGTCGTCCTGCGCCCGCTGGTGATCGAGGTGGACGAGGCCAGCAGCATCGTCGCGCTCGTCCTGACGCTGGTGGCCGGCGGCGCCCTGGCCTCCGGCCTCACCGTCCGTCTGGTCGCCTCCTCCCGCCGGCAGCACGAGGAGCGGATCAGACTCGAACAGCGCCTGGGTTTCGCCCGCGACCTGCACGACTTCGTCGCCCACCACATATCCGGCATCGTGCTCCAGGCGCAGGGCGCCCGTGCCGTCGCGGCCAGGAAGCCCCAGGCGGTCGGCGACGCCCTGGAACTGATCGAGACCACCGGGGCGGAGGCGCTGACCGCCATGCGCAGGATGGTCGGCGCCCTGCGCGAGGACACCGTCCCGGACACCCGGGCACCGGGCACGGACGCCGTCCGCGCCCTCGTCGCCGGCTGCCGGCTCCCCGGGGCCCGGGTCGACTTCACCGAGACCGGCCCGGTCGACGGCCTGCCCGCGGACGCCGCCCACCTCGTGGAGCGCGTGGTCATGGAGGCGCTGACGAACATCCGCAAGCACGCCCACGGCTGCACCACCGCACAGGTGCACCTGGACGTCTCCCGCCGCCGGGTGACCGCGCGGATCACCGACGACGGACGCCACCGTCCGTCCGACGGCACCGGCTACGGACTGCGCGGACTGCGCGAGGTCGCCGGCGCCGCCGGGGGCACGCTGACCGCGGGTCCCCGTCCCGAGGCCGGCTGGCACGTCGTACTCGAACTCCCCCTCCCCCTGCGGCAGGTGCTCCGATGACCATCCGTGTCCTCCTCGCGGACGACCAGGCGATCGTCCGCACCGGCATGGCCATGATCCTGTCGGCCGAGGACGACATCGAGGTCGTCGCCCAGGCCGCCGACGGGGTCGCCGCGATCCAGCGGGCCGGCGAGCACCGCCCCGACGTCGTCCTCATGGACATCCGCATGCCGCGGCTGAACGGCATCGAGGCGCTGCGGCACCTGTGCCGTCCCGGGGCCGCGCACACCCCGAAGGTCGTCATGGTGACGACCTTCGACGACGACGAGTACGTCCACCAGGCCCTGCACCACGGCGCCTGCGGCTTCCTCCTCAAGGACGCGGGGCCCCGCCTGCTGGCCGAGGCCGTCCGCTCCGCCGCCTCCGGCGAAGCCCTCATCAGCCCCTCCATCACCGTCCGCCTGCTCCGGCGGTTCGCCCGCCCCGCCGCCGCTGCCGCCCCGGCCCGCCCCTCGCCGCTGTCCGAGCGCGAGACCGAGGTCACCGCCCTCGTCTCCCGCGGGCACACCAACGCGGAGATCGCCGCCGCCCTGCACATCAGCGCGGGCACGGTGAAGACCCACCTCACCAACATCCAGGGCAAACTCGGCGCCCGCAACCGGGTCGAGATAGCGGCCTGGGCCTGGGAATCAGGACTCACCCGCTGACCGGGCCGCACCTGACGGCCCCCGGGACGGAACGGACCGGTGCGGCCGCTCGGCGTCCCCCGGCCGCCCCGGGCGCCTGAACCGGCGGTGAGCCCGTACGGGGTGTCGTTGGCGAGCGTCACCGCCTCGTCGGCGCTGTCGACGACGTGGACGACGGTCGCCGGGCCGAAGACCTCGTCGTAGTGGATCCCTCACCTCCTTGGTGACCCCGGTGAGGACGACTGGGCGGATCAGGGTGCCCGGTTCCTCGATCCCGCCGGTTCCGGCGGCCGGCTCGGCGCCCCGGGAGACCGCGTCCGCGACGAGAGGGCGACCCGGCGGGCGGGACAGCGACGCGAGCGGGCGGCGATCGCAGTCTTCTCGTCGATCGACAGGACGACCGCTCCTGCGGGCGGCGCGAGGTAGAGGCGCGCTGCCAGAAGCCGGGGTGTCCCGGCGGGTGAGCCAGCCGCGGACCTTGCGCGGCTTCAGATCCGGATCCGCCAGGATCCGACCGGCCTGGGAGGCGGAGATGGGCGCGGAGCAGGTGCCGGCCACCTTCTGGGCGATGGCCCGATGCGGCCAGGTCGCCTCCGGATGGGGCGGCGCGCTGGTTGCTGTGGTCACGAGCGCCCCCCGCACCTCGGGCCCGTACGGTCTCGGCCGTCCCGACCGTTCGGCGTCGTGCAGGCCATCCATGCCGCAGGCCGCGAACCGTCCACGCCACTTGCGTACTGTGTTCAGGCTGGTAGCGCAGACGACAGCGATCTGGCTGTTCGTCAGTCCGTCCGCCGAGCCCAGCACGATCCTGGACCGTAGTACCTGCCGGACCTGCCCGGATGCGGACACAACGGTCCGCTCCAACCGCCTGCGAGTGGCCTCGTCCAGCACTACGACCACCGCCGTCGCCCGCCCCGTCCCCCGCTTGCCCCCCTCTTACTGGTAAGCCGGTTCGCCTTGCTGCGTCGGTTTGTCGGCGGACGCGGTGGCCTGGCTCGATGTCGAGCGGAGAAGGACGGCCACGAGCACAGCTGCGGTGGCCATGGCCGCGCCGCCGCAGCGCAGTGCCAGATGGAGCCCTTCGATGAAGGCGGCGTCCACGGCATCATGGACGGGTGCGGGCAGGATCCGGGTTCTGTCCGCGCCCTTGCCGGCGACCGAGTCTGCGATGCCCTGGCGGGTTTCAGGAGGAACGCCGAGCCGGTCGAGCGATCCGGTCAACGTGGTGGCCAGACGGCTGGTGAGAACGGCTCCCAGGGCGGCGACGCCGACGACGCCGCCGATCTCGCGCAGCATGTTGAGGGTCGCAGAGGCCATACCGGCCTGCGCGAGAGGGAGTCGCTTCATGACCATGATGGACACCGGTGTGAAGGTCATCCCCATGCCGATTCCCATGGCGAGCAACGCCCACAGATACTCCAGGTAGTGGGCGTGCTGACCGTAGAGCGAGAGGCCGCCGAGAGCTGCCGCGCACAGGGTCAGGCCGGTCACCAGCGGGATCCGAGGGCCGCAGCGCGCGGTGAGTGTGCCGGACAGCGGCGCGGTGACGACGATCATCGCGGTCATGGGCAGCCCCGCAAGGCCCGCGCTCGACGGCGCCCAGCCCATCACGTCCTGCATGAGCAACGGCAGGAAGAACGACGCCCCGAACATGCCGAAGCTGATCATGAAGCCGGTCACCGCGGCTCCGCTGAGCGCCGGGTCCCGGAAGAAGCGCAGGTCGAGCATGGGGTCGGTGGTGCGGAGTTCGACCGCGACGAAGGCCAGCAGGGCTACGGTCGCCGCCGTTGCGAGGGTCAGGACATGGGTGTCGGTCCAGCCTCGGGCCGGTCCTTCGATGAGTGCGTAGACCAGGGCGCCGAAGCCGAGCACGGAGAGCAACTGGCCCGGAAGGTCTACTCGCCTGGCCCTGCCCGCGAATTCCGGTAGCGCCCGGGCGGCGAGCAACAGCCCTGCCGCTCCGAGCGGGACGTTGATCCAGAACACACTGGCCCATCCGAACGCGTCCACCATCGGCCCGCCCAGGACCGGGCCGATCGCCAGGCCCAGGGCGGAGACACCGGACCAGAGCCCGACAGCGCGGGCCCGCTCCTTTTCGTCGGTGAAGACGTGCCGCAGAATCGACAGGCTGCCCGGCGTGAGCAGTGCCGCGCCGAGTCCTTGCAGCATCCGTGCGGCGATCAGCAGGCCGATCGCCCCGGCCAGTGCTGCCGCCGCTGATCCTGCCGTGAACAGTGCCAGTCCGGTGAGGAAGATCCGTTTGCGGCCGTATCGGTCGCCGAGGGTGCCGCCGGTGAGCAGGAGTGCGGCGTAGACGAGGCTGTAGCCCTCGACCACCCACTGCAGTCCGCTGACACCGGCGTGCAGCTGTTGCCCGATGCGAGGCAGGGCGTTGTTGACGATGACGTTGTCGAGCATCGCCATGAACATCGTGGTGCACAAGACGACAAGCACGAGCCCCTTGCGCCGGGAGGTGAACTCCTCCATCACATTCCCTAACGGTGTTAGTTTGGCATCCGGAACCGCAAGCTTGCCCCTAACAGTGTTAGTTTGCAAACTGGTTTTTTCGACGGAGGTGACCGATGGCACGAGACCGGGCAGCCGAGGGCGCTGCACAGCCAGGACTGACCCGCCAGACCCTCGTGGCGGCGGGCCTGCGGGTGCTGGAACGTGAGGGCATCAGCGGGCTGTCGATGCGCAAGGTCGCCGCCGAACTGGGAGTGAAGGCGGCTTCCCTGTACTGGCACGTCCGAAACAAGGAACAGCTACTGGACCTGCTCACCGATGAGCTCATGGCTGATGCCGAGGTGCCCCCCAGACAGGGCGACTGGCGGGAGCAGCTCCGCGAGTACTCGCTGCGTTACCGACGGCACCTGCTGGCCAAACGTGACTCCGCCAAGGTCGTCGCAGGGCGGCTCGCGCTCGGCCCGAACCTGCTGCGTCTCATGGAGGAGCAATTGGACCGGCTACGCGAAGCCGGATTCTCCGACGCCGACGCCGCCCTGGCCAACTACCTTCTCGGTGCCTTCGTCCAAGGCTTCGTGCTCCAGGAACAGTCACCCATCTCCGCATCCGAGACCGAGGGCGCCAGCCGTTCCGAAGTCGCCCAGGCGGCGGCCGACCGACTGCGCGGACTGCCGGAAACGACCTTCCCGAACCTCGTCGCTCTGGCCGGCGACCTCACCGCCCCGTCCATGGACGACCGCTTCGCCTTCGGCCTCGAACGTCTCCTCGACGGACTGGCCGTCCTGCTCACCGGGGACCACGTACACCCGACAGCCGAACCTGCCCCCCTCGAAGGGAAACCCTCACCCCATGAGTGACCGTACCTACCGCGTCATTGTCCGCGGGAGGTTTGCCGACCTCGACGAGACCCAGCGTGCCGCGCTCATCGAGAACGCCGCCGAACACGACCTCCTCAACGCCACGTTGACCGACGAGGGAACCCTTGTCTACGACCTGCCGCCACGTAATTTCACCTACCGCTGCGTAATCCGGCAACGTGAAGCCGATGACGCCGCCGCAGTCCAACGGGCCTGCGACAGAGCAGCTGCCGCCCTGGCCAACCGCGGAATCCGCCACAGCACGCTGCGCGGCACCGCCACCAGCCTCGACGACATGAAAATCCGGCGCCCCCGGCGCTGACCCACTGCTGTCTCAACGTCTCGCCGTCACGGCTTGCCACCGAGTCGGGAATGCCATCTGGCAGACGGCAACCACGACAAGACCCGATGCGGGCAGTGCGCTCTGTGCGCCGAAGCGTCCCACGAAGGCGGTGCAGCACCATCTGCTGTGCGTCAAGCCGCGACGGCTACGAGCGAACATGCCGCCTGACACCCCGACGGCTGCTTGCGCTTGGACCCCGTGGCCTGATTCACCCGCCCCTCAACGAATTTGCGCGGCGCTGCACTAGCGTGCGGCGGACGCGATCACCGGCCGACGGCGGGAGAAGACGACGATGATCCTTGTGACGGGTGCCACCGGAAACATCGGAAGCGCGCTGGTACGGCAGTTGCGCGGGGCCGGCGGCTCACCCGTGCGCGCCCTGACCCGTGACGCCGCCCGTGCCTCGTTCCCCGACGGGGTCGAAGCCGTCGAGGGTGACCTCGCCCGGCCGGCCTCGCTCGAGCCGGCGTTGGAGGGAGTGCGTTCTGTGTTCCTCGTGCCGGGCCCGGGCGCGGACGCGGACGTTCTCACCGCCGCCCGGCAGGCGGGTGTGGAGCACGTGGTGCTCGTGTCCTCCATCACGGTCCTGACCCATCCGCACCTGTCCGTCGCCGCCGGGAACCTGGCCGTCGAGCGGCTGCTCCGGGACAGCGGGATGAGCTGGACGATCCTGCGGCCGACACAGTTCGCGTCGAACGCCCTGTGGTGGGCGGCGTCGATCCGGGAGCACCGGTCGATCCGGACGCCCTACGCGGACGTCGGGCTTCCCACCGTCCACCCCGCCGACATCGCGGCGGTGGCCCGGGCCGCGCTGACCGGGCCCGGTCACCACGGACGGACGTACGCGCTGACCGGACCGGAACGCGTCACGCCCCGGCAGCAGGCCCGGGCGATCGGAACGGCCCTGGGGCACGAGGTGTCCGTCGAGGAGATCGGCCGGGACGAGGCGCACCGGCAGATGGCCCCCTTCCTGGGGGACCGGACCGCGCACGCGGTCCTCGACCTGATGGGCGGGGACGTCAACGACGCCCTGCTCGAGGTGCACGACACGGTCCGGCGGGTCACCGGCTCCCCCGCCAGGACCTTCGGGCAGTGGGCCGCGGAGAACGCCGCCGCCTTCCGCTGACGGTCCGGCCGCTGCGCCGCAGGCTCCCGTGGGATGCCGGGCGGCGCACGGGCGCCCGGAACGCACCCGGTCAGGTGCCCGTCGGGCGCAGTGCTCCGGCACGGAGCCTCTTCAGCAGGGAGGCCCGCTCCCGGGAGGACTTCGGCAGATCGTCCTGGACCCGGGTCCGGGCCGCACGGGTGGCCGCCGCGAGGTCGCTGCGGTTCTGACAGCGTGCATCGTCCTGGGCCAGCCGCTGCTCGCGGTGTCCGGTCCGTAACAGGGCCGAACGGTCCCCGCGGGCTTCGCCCACGGCTTCCTGAACGACGCCGCGGGCTTCCTGCAGCGTGTCCACGGACCAGCCCCGCCCCGCATGCAGGCGGCCGATGCCCTTTCCCGCGGGGAGGGGAACGGCCAGGAGGCGGTCGACCTGGTGGGGCCGCAGCGGCAGCAGCTTCTTCGGGAACTGCAGGACGAGCGAGTCGGCGGCGGGTGTGCTCCCGGCGACACTCGCCTCGAACGGAAGTGAACTGTCGTACAGCACACGGCCGACCCCCGGAGCACGGATCCTGCGGTTCGGTCAGCGCGGCTCCGTCGGGCGGGCACCTCGCAGGAACTGTGTCACCGCGGTGTCCACGAGTCCTTCGAGCCGTCCCGGCTCGATCATGCCGCTGTTGAGCAGGGACGTGATCCCCAGGACGGTGGCGTAGATGACGAGTCCGATGTCCTCCGGATCACCCTCCTCCAACTCGCCGCGCGCCTGGCCTTCTTCGATCAGGTCGCCGATCTGCCCGAACGCGGCTGCGGCGGCCTCGGCGACCGCGGTCGCCCCTGGGCGGTGCTTGCTGGAGTTCATCAGCCCGGTCAGCGCGGCATTCTCGGTCGCGAACCGGACGTAGGCCGACGCGAACGCGTGCAGGCGAGCGGGCAGGTCGTCCTCGTCGTCGATCTCGTCCACCGCGGCCCGCAGCTTCGCGCCCAGGCGGACGAAGCCCGACTCGGCGAGGGCGTCCAGCAGTGCGCGGCGGTCCGCGAAGTGCCGACGGGGCGCCGCGTGACTCACCCCGATGTCCCGCGCCAGGTCCCGCAGGGAGAGTCGCTCCACCCCGTGCGCCCTCAGGCTGCGCTCCGCCGCGTCGAGTAGCTCCGTGCGGAGATTCCCGTGGTGGTAGGGCCGCTGCTCGGTGGTGTCAGGCATGGGGCCAGCCTACTCAACGCAATGTTTCCATTGACAACAATGTTGCCAGTGACTACTCTCGCGGCATGTCCAGATCCTCTCCCGCCCACCTTCCCGACCCGACCGGCCGCACCGCCGCCGTCACCGGCGCGAACAGCGGCCTCGGGCGCGTCACCGCCCGTGTTCTCGCCGAGCACGGTGCGCAGGTGGTGCTGGCCGTACGCGATCCGGAGAAGGGGGAAGCGGCGGCGACCGTGGCGGGCCCGGTCCAGGCCCGCACCCTCGATCTCGCCGGCCTCTCCTCCCACGGGTGCCCGCCCACGCCCTTCCGGCCGACAACGCCGGTCCCTCCCTGGGGCCGTTCTCCCGGACCGCGGACGGATTCGAGTTGCGGTTCGGCACCGACCACCTCGGCCACTTCGCCCTGACGAGCCGCTCCTTCCGCGCGTCAGGGAGCGGGTCGTGACGGCGGCCCCGCTCGGGCATCGGATCGGCTCCCTGGACCTCTTCGACCTCCGGAGGGGGCGCAGACCGTACCGGCCGAGCGCCGCCCGTGCGCAGTCCGGGCCGGCCAACCTCCTGTTCGCCGTCGAACTCCGGCGCAGACTCACCCGCACGGCATCACACGCCGTCTCGACGGCCGCGCGTCCCGGCGTCCCCTTGCCGAACCTGACGCAAGCGCAGAAGAAGCCCTCCCTCGTTTTCCGCGTCGAGAAGTTCCTCGTCGGGTTCGTCGCCCACAACGCCGAGGAGGGCGCCCCGCCTGCGCCGTACGCCGCCACCGCGGACCTTCCCGGCGACAGCCATGTCGGCCCCGAGCGCGTGACGGCTCGGCGGCACGGCGGCTGTGGAAGGTGTCGGAGGAACTGACCGGCACGCGCTTCCCCCTCGATGCACCCGCTCCCCCTGCCTCGTGAAAGGACCCGCAACTGTGCCCCGTCCACGGAAAGATCCACGGAAGAACCCTCGTGAGCTGCACGAACTCGTCGTCGTCTCCGGTGCCTCGTCGGGCATCGGGGCTGCGACGGCGCAGGCCCTCGCCGCAATGGGCTACCACGTCCTCGCCGGGGTACGCACCGCCGGCGAGGCCGACGCCGTCCGGGCCGACGGCATCGAACCGGTCACCTTGGACATCACCGTCCCGGAACACATCCAGGCTCTGGCCCGGCGGATCGCCGACGACCCCGAGCGGCGCGCCCTGCGTGTCCTGGTCAACAACGCGGGGATCGAGATCAACGCCCCCGTCGAGGTGCTCCCTCTCGCCTTGTGGCGCGAGCAGTTCGAGGTGAACCTCTTCGGGCACATCGCCGTCATCCAGGCACTCCTGCCCTTCCTGCGGCGGAGCCGGGGCAGAATCGTCAACATCAGTTCCGTGGGCGGAGTGGCCGCGCTGCCCGTCTTCGGGGCCTACGCCGGAACCAAGTTCGCCCTCGAAGCGGCCAGCGACTCCCTGCGCCGCGAGGTCTCGGCGCACGGCGTGCAGGTGGTCGTGGTCCAGCCCGGCGGCGTCCGGACCGAGATGGCCGCCCGCAGCGGTGACGTCTCCCTCGAACTCGCCGCCGGGATGAGCGCCGAGCACCAGCGTCTCTACAGCGGCCTCATCGACGCGACGGTGTCGTCGAACACAGCCTTCCTCGAACGCGCCCTACCGGCGGCGAAGGCGGGGGCCAGGATCGCCAGGGTGGCGACCACGCCCCGCCCGCGCGCCCGGTACACCCTCGGCACGGACGCCGCCTTCATCATCCCCCTCGCCCGTTTCCTGCCGGCCCGGCTGATGGACGGCGTCCTCGCGATGAGCCACCGGTCCCGAACCCCTGGAACCGCGCCCACGCCCGCACCCGAGTCCACAGGGAGTCCTTCATCACCACGCTCGCCGACCGCATCGAACTGATCGAGCTGATGGGCCGCTGCGCCGGAGGTGGACCGCTGGATGGCCCGCTGAACCGGTTCGCCCGACACAGTCCTTCACTGCCTCTGGTCGTACGGGATTCCGTACGGCCGTTGTACGGGCCCGGGGCCGTGCCTCCGTCGTCGCGACGCGCGTTGAACAAGGCCCCGGCGACGGGCTGAGCGTCGCTGCGGTGCGGGTGGGCGGGGTGCGGTGCGGGACGAAAGGGCGTGAGGCATGAGCACGGTGCGGGAGACGCGGGGCGGTCGGGTGGCGAAGGCGAAGGAGGAGGGCGGGGGTGACCTGCCGGGGGCGTGGGCGGCGTACGGGAGGCTGCTCCAGCATCTGCGCAAGCGGGCCGGGCTGAACCAGCAGCAGCTCGGGGAGGCCATCGACTACTCGCTGGAGCAGGTCGCCTCGGTCGAGCAGGGGCGACGGCCGGCGAAGGCGGCGTTCACGCGGGCGGCGGACCGGGTGCTGGAGGCTGGCGGGGTTCTGGAGGTGCTCCAGGACGAGGTGGACCGGGCGAAACTGCCGCGATTCTTCCGCAACTTCGCGGTCATCGAGGCGGAGGTGGTGAGCCGCTTCTCGTACGATCCGCTGCTGGTGCCGGGGCTGTTGCAGACGGAGGGGTACGCGCGGGCGGTGTTCGCGGGGCACTGCCCGCCGCTGAGCGAGGAGATCATCGACCAGCACACGGAGGCGCGGTTGAGTCGGCAGAAGTTGCTGACGCGGGTGCCGCTGGCGGAGCTGTCGTTCATCGTGAGTGAGGAGGCGTTGCGCGATCCGGTGGGCGGCCCGGAGGTCATGGGCGAGCAGCGGCAACACCTGCTGGAGGTCAGCGCGCTGCGGAACGTGGAGGTGCAGGTCATGCCTGCCGGGCGGGGGTTCCATCCGGGTAAGAACGGGCCGTTCGTGGTGGTGGAGTCACACGAACACCGGATCCTCGGGTACTTCGAGTCCCAAGGGGTCGGGTGTGTCGTCACGGATCCCACCGAGGTCAGCGCGTTCTCGTTGCGGTATGGCAAGCTGCGATCGCAGGCCCTGAACGTCGAGGAGTCTGCACGACTCATCGAGCGGATGGTGGGAGAGACGTGAGCGTGGAGCAGGTGACCGAGAACGTGGACGGGCTGCACTGGTTCAAGAGCAGCTACAGCGGATCGGACGGCGGCGACTGCGTGGAGGTGGCCACCGGTCTCGACGCCGTGTACGTACGGGACTCCAAGGCCGCGGGCGACGGGCCGGTGCTGCGGGTCGGCCGGGGCGAGTGGGCGGCGTTCGTCGCGCTCACGGCGGGATAGCGCCGACCAGTACTTCCGAGCGGAACAACGGGCTGGTTCGCGTCACTTGAGGTGAGGCGAACCAGCCCGTCGTCATGCCGCCGGCTCAGGAGAGGGCGCCCTCGGTGCCCTCACCTGCCCTGCCGTTGCGTTCCGGACAGCAGACGGTGGACGGCGCGCCGGCGCCCGGCAGGGACTCCGTGCCCCTCCTCACCGTCGCCGGCCTGCTGACGGACGGCACCCCCAGCGGGCTCGTCGCCGCCGGATCGGCGCCCGTGATCGTCGAGAAGGGCGACGTCGTGGTCGCCGGTGTCGTGCGGGCGTACCGGGCGTGGGTGCACGAAGGGCCCCGATGGCCCTGGGGCCGCAGTTGTACGCCACGCGGGTGGACTCGGCCAGACTGAACGCGCACTTCCTCGCCGGCTGTCTGCGCGCGCCCTCCAGCGGACGTCAGGCGGGCACCCGCGCCTCCAGTTCGTCACGGGTCGACATACGGCGTCTGCAGGTGCTCCAGCTCCCCGTCGCCGTGGTGGGCGACGGCGCGGCCGGCCGCCGTCAGGGCGTCGAGGAGGGTGAGGACGACCGTCGTCGCGCTGCCCGCGGTGCAGGAAGGACCGACCGATCAGGCGTCCCGTCCGACCGCCTACGGACATGATCAGCCGTTTTCGGGCCGGGCCCGGTCGGGAATCACGGGGTGCCCAGGTACGTGGTCGCCTCGACCTCGTTCAGGTGGATGAGGACGTCGTGGGCCTCGCCGAGGGCGATCCGGTACTCCGTGGGGTCGGGCCAGCCGGCGCCGATGTTCCGGGTGGGGCGCGGCTCGGACAGCCAGGTGCGCAGGGAGCGGGGGACGGTGCGCAGGTCCAGGATGTAGTCGCGGGGGCGGGCCCGGTCCAGGACGTGTTCGTTGGAGCCCGGCCGCGCCGCGTCCACGCGGTAGGTGCGGATCACGTCGTCGTCCGTGCCGAACGCCTTGAAGGCGCCGCTGTGGAAGGTGAAGCCGATGCTGACGTAGCCGCCGCCCAACGTGTCGCGCAGGAAGGCGCCCTGGGTCTTCGGGTAGCGCGGGTCGAAGGCGTCGTAGGAGACGTGGGTGTTGTGGGCGGACAGCAGGATCCGGTCGCCGGTGTGCTCGTGCCACCAGGCCGTGTTCTCGGCCATCACCCGGTCGCGGTACCTCATCATCCGTATGACCTGGGCCTCGTCGGCGATGTCGTAGGAGTAGCCCTGGGCCATCTGGTGGATGGCCCTGGCGTGCTGGACCGCCCAGAGGTGCTCCTGCCGGCTCGCGCCGGGGGCCGTGGGCTGCTTCCGGAGCAGTTCGAGCACCTTCCGGGTGCGGTCGGCGCGCTTCTCGCGTTCCGTCAGGGGCAGTTCGAGGTAGCGCTCCAGGTAGGTGGCGGCGTCGGCGGTCGGGGCGAGGCCGTCGTAGAGGGCGGTGACGCGTGACCGCAGGTGCGGGTGGACTCGGGACACGTGGTCCGTCACCCGGCGGTACAGCTCCGGTCCCGCGTAGCCCATGTCGTTGCCCGCGAAGCGCACGGGGTCGGCGGGGTGGTGGCGGTTGTAGGAGCGCATCCACTCGATGAGGTTCAGGTAGTCCGCGTTGTTCCAGATGCGGTAGGAGCCCTGGAATTCCTCGCGCGCTATGCGCTCCAGGTCCCCCTCGCCGTACAGCACGTACTCGTCGATGCGGACGCCGCTGCTCCAGGGCAGTTCCAGGGAGAAGGTGCGGAAGCCCTTCTCCTCCACCAGGTAACGCAGGACCCGGTGCTTCATCCGGAAGAAGTCCCGGGAGCCGTGGGTGGCCTCGCCCAGGCCCACCACCTCGGCGTCCCCCACCATGCGGCCCAGCGCGCTCAAGTCCCGGAGGCTGCCGCCGGGTTCGGTGCTCCTCAGTGTGTGGGCGCTGCGCCCGATCGCGTCGGCCACGCTCGTCGCGCTCCCGGAGGAGGAGTGCTTCGGTGCCGTGGCGGTGACCGGGGTGGCCACCGCCACGGCTCCCAGGGAGAGGAGGAGGGCCGAGGAGAGGAGTGCTGCCCTGCGTGGTGTCATGCAGGCAGGTTCCCGCGGGCACGGATGTCCGCGCCAACCCCTGGGCTACCCACCTGCGAGTACCGCAGGCACTACCGGTCGCGGGGGTTCGGGGCCGATGGTCCCTGTCTCGAGCAGGACCTGCTGCTCGTCGCGCGGGCCCCGGGTCCGGCCGCCGACATCACCGTCCGGCACCTGTTCCTGGGGGGGTGGAAGGCGGCCCTCGGCATTCCGGGGGCATGAACACCTTCGCGGCCGTCCCGGTGGGTGGCCGCGCGGCAGGTTCGGTCCGGTGAGCCGCCGTCCGGTCGGGGGGGTCGTGCACCGCGACCGCTGGTAGGCGCCGCGGCGCCCCGGCCGTCCGGTCGGCGCTCCCGCGCGACCGGGCACGCACGGCCGGGCCGGGCGCCGGGGGGGGGGCGGGGCGGGCGGCGGGGGGGGCGGGGGCGGGGGGAGCCGCCTGGGGGGTAGCGCCGGTGGTGGGGGGGGGGGGGTGGGCCCCGC
>NZ_JBEORT010000069.1:0-37159 GCF_040302425.1 Streptomyces sp. NPDC126497 | reverse complement strand
GGGCGGAAGACACCCCTGTCTTCCGCCCCACCGCGCCGCCGTCGCCCTGCGTCAGGCCTGGTCGTCGCGCCGGGCGGCCTTCTCCTCGGCCTCCTTGGCCTCGACCTCGGGGTCGAGGGTGGCCCCGCTGCTGCCGTCCACCGACGTCAGCGTGGCCGACCCCGACGACACGTCCGTCGCGGCCGGCGGCTCCACCAGCCAGTCCGGGTTGGCCTGCTTGTCCCACCACTTCCAGGCGGCGAAGGCACCGCCTGCCACGGCACCCATGATCAGAACCATCCTCGCGGCACGGCCGGCCTTCGCCCGCCGCCGCTGCTTGCGGACCAGTTTCTGGATCTGCTGCGCCGAAACCTGGCCGCGCAGCGCGGCCAGTGCGGCCGCCCCACGGGCCGCGGCCTCGTCCCGCGCGGGACCGGCGGCGGCCACCGCCTGCTCGATCCTCGGCCGGGAGTACTCCGCCGCCTGCCGGGCGACCTTGCGCGTACGGTCGGCGGCCTGGTGGGCGGCCAGATCGACCTTCGGCGGCACATGCGCCCGGGCCTGCTCCAGATAAGGCTGCACATGGGCGCCGTACTGGACGCGGGCCTGGCCGGCGGCCTGCGTCACCACGGGCGCGAGCCGTACGCGGGCCTCCTGTGCGTAGTGTGCGGCCCTGACCTTGGCCGTGTCGGCGTAGGGCGCCACCACTTCCGCGGCGTGCAGCACGCTGTCCTTCGCCGAACCGGTCGCGGCGCGCACGCTGTCGATGCGGGTCACGGGTTCCTCCTCCTCGGTGGCGTACGGTATTTCGACTTTCCACCCTTTTACGGATCATGCCTGTCGGGATGCCGCGCGGCATGCGCGGACGAGCATCCGGGTGCCGGTGAAGTCGATCGTCGGCGGTGTCAAGTGCGATAACGGATGAATCCGGAGCAAGGGGAGCTTGTCGTCGACAATGCCACGGATCGGCGCCACGCGCCCCTGGCACAGGACCGCCCGCCCGGTTCCGCGCAAGCGGAACGGCCCGGTTCCCCGCCTGTGAACGGACGCCGGGAGACTGCACGCCCCGTCCGTGCGAGGATCAGGGAGTCACGGAAAGACAACGGAAGGCACATCGTGGCTGAGCAGCTCAACGCCACCCTGAAGACCAACCACGGCGACATCCAGGTTCGGCTCTTCCCGAACCAGGCGCCGATCACGGTCAAGAACTTCGTCGAGCTCGCCAAGGGCGAGCGGGAGTGGACCCACCCCCGGACCGGCGCGAAGACCACGGACAAGCTCTACGACGGCACGGTCTTCCACCGGGTGATCAGCGGCTTCATGATCCAGGGCGGAGACCCGCTGGGCAACGGCACCGGCGGTCCCGGCTACCAGTTCGAGGACGAGTTCCACCCGGACCTGCGCTTCGACAAGCCCTACCTGCTGGCGATGGCCAACGCCGGCCCGGGCACCAACGGCTCGCAGTTCTTCATCACCGTCGCCCCGACGGCCTGGCTGAACCGCAAGCACACCATTTTCGGCGAGGTCGCCGACGCCGCCAGCCAGAAGGTCGTCGACGCCATCGCGTCCGCGCAGACCAACCCGCGCACCGACCGCCCGGTGAACGACGTCGTGATCGAGTCGGTCGAGATCCGCGAGGGCTGAGCGCCTCCTCCCCCGGAGTGTGAAAGCTCCCGAAGGGAACCAATCGCCCCGCTCATCCGTAAGGATGGGCGGGGCGGGGCTTTTCCACACGACCTAGGGGATCCCATGGACGACCAGGCTGCCGGCAGCCCGCAGGACGCCCGGGGCGTCCCGGCCTGCTACCGCCACCCGGACCGCGACACCGGCATCCGCTGCACCCGGTGCGAGCGCCCGATCTGCCCCGAGTGCATGGTCGACGCCTCGGTCGGGTTCCAGTGCCCGGAGTGCGCCCGTGGAGGAGGGCCGGGCGCGGGACACGCGCCCGCGGCTTCCCGGCCCCGCACGCTCGCCGGTGGGGTCGTCACCGCGGACCCCCGGCTGATCACCAAGATCCTGGTCGGGCTCTGCCTCGCGGTCTTCCTGGTCCAGCTGTCGCTCGGCGATCGCTTCACCGACCACTTCCAGCTGATCGGCCGCGCGTACATTCCCCTCCTCGGTTCGGTCGAAGGCGTCGCGGAGGGGCAGTGGTACCGGCTGCTGACAGCGATGTTCCTGCACGGCGGCTACCTCCACCTCCTCTTCAACATGCTCAGCCTGTGGTGGATCGGCGGTCCTCTGGAAGAGGCGCTCGGCCGGGCCCGTTACCTCGCCCTCTACCTGATCTCCGGACTCGCGGGCAGCGCGCTCACCTATGTGATCGCCGCTCCGAACCAGGGCTCGCTCGGTGCGTCCGGCGCCGTCTTCGGACTGTTCGGCGCGACCGCCGTACTGATGCGCCGACTCGACTACGACATGCGTCCGATCGTTGCCCTACTGGTGATTAACGTGATCATCACGTTCGGCTGGGGCAACATCGCCTGGGAGGCCCACATCGGGGGACTCGTCGCCGGTGTCGTGATCGGGTACGCCATGGTGCACGCCCCGCGGGAGCGGCGGGCGCTGGTGCAGTACGGCACCTGCGCACTGGTGCTGGCCGCGGTCGTCCTGATGACCCTGTTGAGGACGGCGCAGCTCACCTGAACAGAAGTTTGTCCACAGTCGGTGGCGGATCTTGTGCACAGGGTGCGGAAGCAGGGGCGCGCCGGGCGAGGAGTTGGCGTTTCCGCAGGTCAGTAAGTATGCGAACAGATTTTCGGTTACCGGTATTTCTGTCACACCGGTGTCAACGTCCCAGGAGTTATCCACAGATCGGGTCTGCTATCCACATGTGGACAACGGCTGTGGATAACCCGGAGGGCAACCCTGCCCAGGGCTGTTCGGCAGCCCTGGGCAGGAGACGCTCACCGTGCGGTGAGCGCTACTTCCACTGGGTGGAGACGCCGAATCCGGCGGCGATGAACCCGAAGCCCACCACGATGTTCCAGTTGCCCAGGGCGTCGATGGGCAGTGAACCGTCGGTGACGTAGAAGACGACGATCCAGGCCAGGCCGATGAGGAACAGGGCCAGCATCACCGGCGCGACCCAGGCGCGGTTGGTCAGCTTGAGCGCGGTCGTCTGCTTCGCCGGCGGCGGCGTGTAGTCGGCCTTCTTGCGGATACGTGACTTCGGCACGAGGGTCTCTCCTGTCGATGCGCTGCGTGGCCGCGCAGGTAACTGGGTCGGGCTCGGAGCAGCGTACAAGGGGACTCTGAGCGCTCCCCCGGGCGTCCGTTAGCGTAGTGCTTCCGCGGCGCCGAAGGAGATAAGGGTACGTTGAGCAATTCTGCCGACTTCCCCGGGAAGGAATCCAGTCCTGTCCGCCGACGCCGTCCGCGGCCCGTGCGGATCCTCACCGCGGGCGTCTTCGCCCTCGCGGGGCTCATCTTCTTCACCAGCTTCGACACGGCCAAGGGCACCAACATCCGCACGGACGCCTCGCTGCTGAAGCTCTCCGACCTGATCCACGAGCGCAGCCGCAGGAACGGCGAGCTGGAGGAGTCCAACGGAGCGTTGCGCGACGACGTGGAGTCGCTCGCCGAGCGCGACGACGGCAGCACCAAGGCGGAGGACGACAAGCTCGCCGACCTGGAGAAGCGCGCCGGCACGCAGGAGCTGAAGGGCGAGGCGATCACGGTCACCCTCAACGACGCGCCGCCGGACGCCACCGCCAGGCTTCCCGGCTACCCCGAGCCGCAGCCCGACTACCTGGTCATCCACCAGCAGGACCTCCAGGCCGTGGTGAACGCCATGTGGCAGGGCGGCGCCGAGGGCATCAAGGTCATGGACCAGCGGCTGATCTCCACCAGCGCCGTGCGCTGTGTGGGCAACACCCTGATCCTCCAGGGCCGCGTCTACTCACCGCCGTACAAGATCACGGCGGTCGGCGATCCCGAGAAGCTGAAGAAGGCGCTCAGTGCCTCGCCGGCGATCCAGAACTACATGGTGTACGTCAACGTCTACGGGCTCGGCTGGCAGGTCGAGGAGAACGGGGCGGTGACCCTGCCCGGGTACTCGGGCACCGTGGACCTGCACTACGCGGAACCCGTGGAGTAGCGGCCCGTCCCGGTTTCACGTGGAACATGCCCGGACATCGAGGCGATGGGCCCCGCGCCACGTACTCCCGGGTGCACCCGTTCCGGGCCCGCCCTGATCCCGCGCGGCCCGCGGAGGCCGGGAAACCGGGGCGTCACGCCGTTAGTCTGTTGGCGTACGGCGTGGGTCTGGTGCCGTGGTACGACGGAAGGGACGGCATGTACAGCTGGATCTGGCGGCATCTGCCGGGTAACGGATGGGTACGGGCACTCATCTCACTGGTGCTGATCGTCGCCGTGGTCTACGTCCTCTTCCAGTACGTCTTCCCGTGGGCCGAGCCGCTGCTGCCCTTCAACGATGTGACGGTGGACAACCAGTGAGCGCGCGCATTCTCGTCGTCGACAACTACGACAGCTTCGTCTTCAACCTGGTCCAGTACCTGTACCAGTTGGGCGCCGAGTGCGAGGTCCTGCGCAACGACGAGGTGTCGACGGCGCACGCGCAGGACGGATTCGACGGGGTGCTGCTGTCGCCGGGCCCCGGCACTCCCGAGGAGGCCGGCGTCTGCGTCGACATGGTGCGGCACTGCGCCGCGACCGGTGTGCCGGTCTTCGGCGTCTGTCTCGGCATGCAGTCGATGCAGGTGGCGTACGGCGGTGTGGTGGGCCGGGCGCCCGAGCTGCTGCACGGCAAGACCTCGCCGGTGGAGCACGGGGGCAAGGGAGTCTTCGCGGGCCTGCCCTCCCCGTTCACGGCGACCCGCTACCACTCGCTGGCCGCCGAACCGGCCACGGTGCCGGCGGAGCTGGAGGTCACGGCCCGGACGCCGGACGGCATGGTGATGGGGCTGAGGCATCGTGAACTCCTGGTGGAGGGCGTGCAGTTCCATCCCGAATCGGTGCTGACCGAGCACGGTCACCGGATGCTGGCCAACTGGCTCGCGGAGTGCGGTGACGAGGGCGCGGTGGCGAGATCGGCGGGGCTCGCCCCGGTGGTGGGCAGGTCCTCGGCGTGACCGCGCTGCGCCCCGAGCGCGAGCCCGGCGCCTACGGAGGTGCCGGTGGACAGGGCACCCCGTACGGCGGGCAGCCGTACGGGGCGCCGGGTGCGTACGGGGACGGCTGGTACGACGACACGGCGTCCGACTTCCAGGACGGCGCCTCCGGGAGCACCGCGTACCTGCCGCCGGTCGACGAGGAGACGGTGGCGCTGCGCATCCCCGAGCCGCCGGAGGGCACGGAGCGGACGGCGGATGAGGACTCCGCGTCGGCTCCGGGCGGCCGGGCGGCCCGCAGGAAGGCCGCCAGGAAGCGCCACGGGCGCCGTGGAGGCTCTCACAAGGCCGTAGGAGGCCCAGGAGCGGGCACGGGCCCGGAAGAGCCGTCGGAGGCCCCTGACGAGGCGTCACGGGCTCCGTTGTCACGGGTGGAGGCGCGTCGGCGGGCGCGGGCGCGCAAGACGAGTCCGGCGGTCGTCGCGAGCCGGGCGATCGGCGAGGTGTTCATCACCTGCGGTGTGCTGATGCTGCTGTTCGTCACCTACCAGTTGTGGTGGACGAACGTGCGGGCGCACGCGCAGGCCGGCAAGGAGGCCAGCGACCTCCAGGACGACTGGGCCAGCGGCGAGCGCAAGCCGGGGGCGTTCGAGCCGGGGCAGGGCTTCGCTTTGCTGCACATGCCCAAGCTGAACGTGGTGGTGCCGATCGCGGAGGGCATCAGCAGCAAGAAGGTGCTCGACCGGGGCATGGTGGGCCACTACGCGGAGGGCGCGCTGAAGACGGCGATGCCGGACGCGAAGACCGGCAACTTCGGGCTGGCGGGCCACCGCAACACGCACGGGGAGCCGTTCCGGTACATCAACCGGCTGGAGCCGGGCGATCCGATCGTGGTGGAGACGCAGGACAAGTACTTCGTCTACAAGATGACGTCGGTCCTGCCGGTGACGCCGCCGAGCAACGTGAGCGTCCTCGAACCGGTGCCCAAGGGATCGGGGTTCACCGGGCCCGGCCGCTACATCACGCTGACCACCTGCACGCCGGAGTTCACCAGCAAGTACCGCTTGATCGTCTGGGGCAAGATGGTCGAGGAACGGCCGCGCAGCAAGGGCAAGCCGGATGCGCTCGTCAGTTAAGGGCAGAGGGAACGTGGCACCGACCACCGACGACACCGAAGAACACGCCGACGCGCCCGCGTCCCCGGCGCCCCCGGGGCGCCGCCGTCCGGGACCGGTGGCGGTGGTGGTCGGCCTCTTCGGGGAGCTCCTCATCACCGCGGGCCTGGTGCTCGGCCTGTTCGTCGTCTACTCGCTGTGGTGGACGAACGTCGTCGCCGACCGGGCGGCGGACCGGCAGGCGGACAAGGTCCGCGACTCCTGGTCGAGCGGGTCCGGTGCCGGCGGCGGACCCGTCTCCTTCGACAGCAAGGACGGCATCGGCTTCCTGCACGTGCCCGCGATGAGCGGTGACGAGATCCTCGTCGAGAAGGGCACGTCGATGAAGGTCCTCAACGACGGCGTCGCCGGCTACTACACCGACCCCGTGAAGGCGACCCTGCCGACCTCCGGCAGGAAGGGCAACTTCGCCCTCGCCGCCCACCGGGACGGGCACGGCGCGAAGTTTCACGGCATCCACAAGATCGAGAAGGGTGACCCGATCGTCTTCGAGACGAAGGACACCTGGTACGTCTACAAGGTCTACGGCATCCTCCCCGAGACCTCGAAGTACAACGTCGACGTCCTCTCCGAGATCCCGAAGGAGTCCGGCAGGAAGAAGGCCGGCCACTACATCACGCTGACCACCTGCACGCCGGTGTACACCAGCACGTACCGCTACATCGTCTGGGGCGAACTGGTCCGCACCGAGAAGGTGGACGAGGAGCGGACGCCGCCGGCGGAACTGCGCTGATTCCTCCTGTCGAGGGCGGTGGTTGTCTACTATGGCGAAGGCCCGAAGCCGCAACTTGTACTTGCGACTTCGGGCCTCCTTCCGCTCATGGGCTCAGCGCAGCGCCTTCAGCCGTGCCCCCGCGCTCCACGCCTCCGGTTCCCCGCGGTCCACGGTGAGGACTCCGCTCAGGTCGGCGATCTCCCGTGCTCCGCGGCTGAAGGAGGACGTGGTGACGAACAGGGCGACGTCGGCGCGTTCGACGGCGCGGGCGGCTCCGGCGAACCTCTGCAGGTCCGAGCCCGGCACGGGACGGCGGACCGTCCGGTTCGCGCACCGGACGGCGACGGTACGGCCGTCGGCGGTGCGTGCGGTGATGTCGATGCCCCGGTCGACGGAGGACCGTCGCACGACGACGTCGCGGCAGCCGTCCCGGCGCAGCAGACCGGCCACATGCCGTTCGAGCGCCTGCCGGGTCATGGCCGCGATGGAGTCCCTGACCCGGTCCGCCGGGGCCTCTCCCTCCAGGTCGCTGATCCGGTGGTGGTGCCGGCACAGCGTGCGCTCGACGTTCTCGATGTCCTCGCGGAGCTCGATGAGTTCGCGGCGGTGTTCACCGGAGGCGGCGATCAGGGCGTTGAACATCGGCACGACGGTCGTGCCGAGGATGTGGGTGATGCGCTGGTCGATGCGGTCGTCGGGCAGGGCGGTGTCGGCCTGCGGAAGGTTTTCCACAGGCTGTGTACGCGCCAGGTGTTCCATGTCGAGCAGGTACGTGCGTACCTGACGGGCGACACCGCCGTCGCGCAGGAGCATCGCGATGTTGAGGACGGCACGGCGCGAGTAGACGGTGAGACTCGACCGAGGCTGTGGATAACTTCCAGGAAAGAGTGACAGGATGTCACGCTTAAATCGTGCGAGCTCAGGGCCTTGGAGCGTTGTCATTCCGCTGTGGGCCAGCTCCTCGCGGTGCCGCGCCTTGAGCTGACGGATCACCTCGGTGGGTGACGTCGAAGTACGCCGCCACCATCGCCGTCGTCACGCGCATGCCGTCCGGGAGCAGTGACAGCGCCTTCACCCTGTCGAGCACGTCCGTGCGGCCCGACACGCTCTGGCGCAGTGTCCGGGACTCCAGCAGCACTGACTCCTCGATCATCTTCTACCCCTCCGGTTCTCGTCGTCGGGGCAGAACTCGGACGCCCCTCCCCATCCGGTCAACGAGTGGTGACATGCGGAGACACGAGCGAAGCGGGGACGCGTGTACGGGGCGGGTCCATGGCGGGAGCCCCGGCCCTCTCCGAAGAGGGGGCCGGGGCTCCTGTCGTGCGGGGCGCGGGATCGCCGGGTGTCAGTCGTTCCCGCGGCCGCCGGTGAGGCCGCCGAAGAGGCCGCCGTTGTTGCCCCCGTTGTTGCCGCCGTTGTTGCCGCCGTCCTGGCCCACGGTGACCAGGCTGACCGCCGTGCCCTTGTCGACCGGGGTGCCCTGGCCGGGGTCGGAGGTGAAGACCCTGCTGTTCCCGTCCTGGGAACCAGCGATGTTGCCGACGGCGAGTCCGGCCCCCTCGATCATCTTCCGGGCCTCGTCGAGGGTCTTCCCGTTGACGTTCGGGACCGGGACCTGCTGGTTCTCCTTGGCCTTGCCGATCTGGATGGTCACCGGCGAGTTCTTGGCGAGCTGGGTGCCCTGCTGGGGGTCGGTCCCGATGACCTTGCCGACCAGGGCCTGGTTGTCCGTCTCCACGTCGACGCAGTTGCCGACGAGGCCGTTGGCGGTCATCTGGGTCTTGGCCTCGTCGCAGGTCCTGTTGGTGACGTCGGGCACGGTGGCCTTGTCCGCCTCCTTGGCGACGGTGAGGGTGATCGTGCTGCCCTTCTCCTGCTCCGTGTCGCCCTCGGGGTCCTGTCCGATGACCACACCCGGGGTCTGGTCGGAGACCTCCGTCTCCTGCTCGACCGTGAAGCCCTTCTCCTCGAGCCGGGCCTTCGCCTTCTCGTAGGTGAGGCCCTGCACGTCGGGCACCGTCACCTCCGGCGCCCCGGTGGAGACCGTCAGGGTGACGGTGGAGTCCTTGTCGACCTTGGTGCCCGCGTCGGGGTCCTGGTCGCAGATCTTGCCCTTGCTCTGGTCCTCGCAGGGCTTTTCCTCGAAGGCGAGCTTCAAGTCGCCGTTGACGGCCAGCTTTTCGGCGCTCTCCTTGGTCTCACCGACGAAGTTCGGGGTCTGGACCTTGTCGTTGCCCACGCCGCCGCTGCCGCTGATGGCCCAGCGGCCGATCAGGATCGCGCCGATCAGGACCAGGACACCCGCCACGACCAGCAATATCGTCGAGGTGTTGTTCTTCTTCGGCGGGCGGCGCCGGCTCTGCCGGTCGTCGTAGCCGAAGCCGCCGTCGTCCGGGTTCACGGGCGGCAGCATCGAGGTCGCGGCGCCGGGGTCCGCGCCCTGGCGCAGGGCCGTCGTCGGCTGGTCGTCGGGGTAGCCGCCGCCGTAGCCGACCGCGCCCAGGGCGGCGGTCGCCGCGACGGGCTGGCCGTCGAGGCAGGCCTCGATGTCGGCGCGCATCTCGTCGGCCGACTGGTACCGGTAGTCGGGGTCCTTGACCAGCGCCTTCAGCACGATCGCGTCCATCTCGGGCGTGATCTCGGGGTCGAAGACGCTCGGCGGCTGCGGTTCCTCCCGTACGTGCTGGTAGGCGACCGCGACCGGGGAGTCGCCCACGAAGGGCGGCCGGACGGTCAGCAGCTCGTACAGCAGGCAGCCGGTGGAGTACAGGTCGGAACGGGCGTCGACCTGCTCGCCCTTGGCCTGCTCCGGCGAGAGGTACTGCGCGGTGCCGATGACGGCCGAGGTCTGGGTCATCGTCATGCCGGAGTCGCCCATCGCGCGGGCGATGCCGAAGTCCATGACCTTGACCTGGCCGTTGCGCGTCAGCATGACGTTGGCCGGCTTGATGTCGCGGTGGACGATGCCGGCCCGGTGGGAGTACTCCAGGGCCTGGAGGATGCCGATGGTCATCTCCAGCGTCCGCTCCGGCAGCAGCTTGCGGCCGCTGTGCAGGAGCTCGCGGAGCGTGGAGCCGTCGACGTACTCCATGACGATGTACGGGATGGAGACCCCGTCGATGTAGTCCTCGCCCGTGTCGTAGACCGCGACGATCGCGGGGTGGTTGAGCGAGGCGGCCGACTGGGCCTCCCGGCGGAACCGGGCCTGGAAGGACGGGTCGCGCGCGAGGTCCGCGCGCAGCGTCTTCACCGCCACCTGGCGTCCGAGCCTGGTGTCATGCGCGTGGTAAACCTCCGCCATGCCACCACGGCCGAGCACCGGGCCCAGCTCGTACCGGCCGCCGAGGCGACGCGGCTCTTCCATAGCTACCTACCAGCCCTCTCCGTCGGTCCCGGGCGGCACGCTCGTGCCGCCGGAGGCTGCCGTCCGGGCCTACCGTACCCGGCTCGCTCTGTGTGACCTGGCCACGCACGTCAGCCGATGCAGGACCGGTACCGCCACGTGCACCGATGTGAAGCGGACGTGACGGGGGTCACTGCTTGCTCTTGACGACCGCTTCCATCACGTTCTTGGCGATCGGTGCGGCGAGGCCGCCGCCGGAGATGTCGTCGCGCACGGCGTCCTCGTCCTCGATCACGACCGCGACCGCCACCGGCGAGCTGCCGTCGGAGGCCTTGGCGTAGGAGATGAACCATGCGTAGGGGTTCTTGCTGTTGTTCTCGCCGTGCTGGGCGGTACCGGTCTTGCCGCCGACGGTGACGCCGGGGATCTGCGCCCTGCGGCCCGTGCCCTCCGCGACGACGGTCTCCATCATCGACTGGAGGATCTGGGCGTTCTCCGCCGAGATCGGCCGGCTCAGCTCCTCCGGGTCCGTCTTCTCGACGGTGTCGAGGCTGGGAGCCTGGAGTTCGTCGACCATGTACGGCTTCATCAGGGTGCCGTTGTTGGCGACGGCCGCGGAGACCATGGCCATCTGCAGCGGGGTGGCGGCGGTGTTGAACTGGCCGATGGAGGACAGGGCGACCTCGGAGGGGGCCATGTCCTCGGAGAACACCGAGGCGTTGGCGCGGACCGGGACGAACTGCTCCTCGGTGAAGCCGAACTTCTTGGCCGTCTCCAGCATCTTGTCGTTGCCGAGCTGAGCGCCGATCTTGCCGAAGACGGTGTTGCAGGAGACCCGCAGCGCCTCACGCAGGGAGACGTCCTTGCACTGGATGGTGCCCTCGTTCTTCAGCTCCGTCCGCGTGCCGGTCATGATCCACGGCTGCGGCGAGTCGGTCTTCTCGTCCGGGTCCGAGTACAGCCCGTGTTCCAGGGCGGCCGCCGCGGTGAGGACCTTGAAGGTGGAGCCGGGCGGGTAGACCTCGCGCAGCGCCCGGTTGAGCATCGGGTCGTCGGGGTTGTTCTTCTTCTGCAGCTTCTGCCACGCCTTGGTGTCCGTGTCGAGGCTGTTGCCGGCGATCGTGGACGGGTCGTACGAGGGGTACGAGGCCAGGGCGAGGATCTTGCCGGTGGACGGCTCGATGGCGACGACGGAGCCCTTGCCGCCCTGCCTCTTCAGGCCTTCGTAGGCGGCCTTCTGCGCGGCGCCGCTGAGGGTGGTGACGACGTTGCCGCCCTCCTTGTTCTTCCCCGTGAGCATGTCGAGCGTGTTGCGGAAGAAGAGGCGGTCGTCGTTGCCGGTGAGGATGCCGTCCTCGATGGACTCCAGCTGGGTGGCACCGAAGGCCTGGGAGACGAAGCCGGTGACGGGCGCCCACATGGCGCCGTCCTTGTAGGTGCGCTTGTACTTGAAGTCGCCCTTGGTGGCCTTGTGCCCGGTGATGGGCTCGCCGTCGACGATGATGTCGCCGCGCGGCGAGGCGTACCGCTCGATGGCGACGCGACGGTTCTCCTCGTCGGTCCTCAGCTTGTCGGCCTGGGCGTACTGGAGCCAGTTGTCCCGGACGAGCAGGGCGAGGACGAGCAGGCCGCAGAAGATCGCGACCCGGCGCAGGGGCTTGTTCACGGACGGACCACCTGGGTCATCTCGGCGTCGGGGTTGGCGGGGGCGGGCGCCGGGCGGCGGGCGGTGTCGCTGATCCTGAGCAGGATGCCGATCAGCGCCCAGTTGGCGATGACGGAGGAACCGCCGTACGCCAGGAAGGGCATCGTCATACCGGTCAGCGGGATCAGACCCATGACGCCGCCGGCGACGACGAAGACCTGGAGCGCGAAGGCGCCGGACAGGCCGATGGCGAGCAGCTTGCCGAAGGGGTCGCGGGCGGCGAGGGCGGTGCGCACGCCGCGCTCCACGATCAGCGCGTAGATCAGGAGCAGCGCCATGACGCCGGCCAGGCCGATCTCCTCCCCGAAGGTGGCGAGGATGAAGTCGGAGTTGGCGGCGAAGCCGATGAGGTCGGAGTGGCCCTGGCCCCAGCCGCTGCCGAGGGTGCCACCGGAACCGAAGGCCCACAGGGCCTGCATGGACTGCTCGGTGTGGCCGATGACGCCTTCCCGACTGAGCTCGTACTCGTGCATCGGGTCGAGCCATGCCTGGACGCGCTGCTGTACGTGCGGCTCGAAGCTGGCCACGCCGACGGCACCGACCGCGGACATCAGCAGGCCGAACACGATCCAGCTGGTCCGCTCGGTGGCGACGTACAGCATGATCACGAACATGCCGAAGAACAGCAGCGAGGTGCCGAGGTCGGTCTCGAAGACCAGGATCAGGATGGAGATGGCCCAGACCACGATGATCGGGCCGAGGTCGCGGCCGCGGGGCAGGTAGAGCCCCATGAAGCGGCGGCTGGCGAGGGCCAGGGCGTCGCGCTTGACCATGAGGTAGCCGGCGAAGAAGACCGCGAGGACGATCTTGGCGAACTCACCGGGCTGGAGGGTGCCGAGACCGGGGATCTTGATCCAGATCTTGGCGCCGAAATTGTCGTGGCCGATGCCCGGGACCAGCGGCAGGAGCAGCAGGACCAGCGCGCCGGCCATGGAGATGTAGGTGTAACGCTGCAGGACGCGGTGGTCCTTGAGGAAGAACAGGACGGCCATGAACAGGGCGACGCCGAGCGCGGAGTACATCAGCTGGCGTGGTGCGGCCTCGACGAACGTCCTGCTCGCCTGCAGCCGGTCCGACTGGTCCAGGCGCCAGATGGCGACCAGGCCGATGCCGTTGAGCAGGGTGGCCAGTGGCAGCATCAGCGGGTCCGCGTACGGGGCGAACTTCCGTACGGCGAGGTGGCCGACGCCCGCCATCAGGCCGAGGCCGAGGCCGTAGCTCAGCAGTCCGGTGGGCATCTCGCCGTCGAGGGCGAGTCCCACGTTGGCGTAGGCGAAGACCGGGATGACGACGGCGAACACCAGGAGCGCCAGCTCGGTGTTGCGGCGGCTGGGCGCGCCGATCGCACCGATCGTGGACGTGTGCTGTGTCGACGGGTTGGTAGTACTGCTCATCGTGTGACAGGGCCTCTCACGGCTTGCCTACTGCTTACCGCACAGCGAGACGACCTTCTGCTCCTCCTCCGAGAGGCTGGGGCCGGGGCTGGAAGTAGGTGCGGTCGTGGACGGGGGCGTGGACTGCTCCGGTGCCTTCGCCGGGTCCGAGGGATCCGGCGTCGGCGAGGCCTTGGACGTGAAGGAGGCGGGTGTGGTTCCCGTGGTGCCTCCGGCCTCGCCCTCGCCGGTCTTCGCGTTCTTCTCGCTCTCGGCGGAACGCCGCTCGGCCTGCTTCCTGCACGCGGAGGCCTGTACCGACAGTTCCTCGATCTTCGCCCGGGCGCCGTGGAGGTCGCCCTCGGCGATGGTCGCCTCGACCAGCTTGCGCTGGTAGGGCGGCAGGTACTTGAGTTCGATCTCGGGGTGGTCCTTCTCGACCTTGGAGAGGGAGACCCAGGCCAGGTCCTGGCTGATGCCCCGGTACAGGGCGACGTGCCCGTCCTTGGTGCCGACGTAGTACTGCGTCTGGGTCCAGCGCCAGCCGCCGTACAGGCCGCCGCCGAGGACGGCGAGGGCGAGCAGGCTGTAGACGGACCGCTTGAGCCACCTGCGGTTCTTGGCGGGCTTGGCGAAGTCGTCGTCGCCGTAGGCGAAGCCGTCGGTGGGGATGAAGCCGGTGATGTCGCCGCTGCCGGGCGGGCCGAACTCGCCCCCGCCGCCTCCCTGGCGCCGGCGGCCGAGGCCGGAGGCGCGGCCGGCGGGGGTCTGCATGATCCCGTTGTCGTGCGGCTGGTTCTGGTTCTCGGCCACGGCGCCGACGACGACCGGGGTGTCGGAGAGCTGTCCGGCGAGGGTGTCGCCGGTGTCCAGGTCCAGGACGTCGGCGATGATCACGGTGATGTTGTCGGGGCCGCCGCCGCGCAGGGCCAGCTCGATCAGGTTCTGGACGGTCTCCTCGGGGCCCTGGTAGCTGGCCAGGGTGTCCTCGAGGGTCTGGTGGGAGACCACGCCGGACAGGCCGTCGGAGCAGATCAGGTACCGGTCGCCGGCCCTGACCTCGCGGATCGACAGGTCGGGTTCGACGTGCTCGCCGCTGCCGAGGGCCCGCATCAGCAGGGAGCGCTGCGGATGGGTGGTGGCCTCCTCCTCGGTGATCCGGCCCTCGTCGACCAGACGCTGCACCCAGGTGTGGTCCTGGGTGATCTGGGTGAGGACGCCGTCGCGCAGGAGGTAGGCGCGGGAGTCGCCGACGTGCACCATGCCGAGGCGCTGACCGGTCCACAGCAGGGCGGTCAGGGTGGTGCCCATGCCCTCGAGCTGGGGGTCCTCCTCGACCATCATGCGCAGCTGGTCGTTGGCCCGCTGGACGGCCGTGCCGAGCGAGGTGAGCAGGTCGGAGCCGGGGACGTCGTCGTCGAGGGCGACGATGGTGGAGATCGCCTCGGAGGAGGCGACCTCGCCGGCGGCGGCGCCGCCCATGCCGTCGGCGATGGCGAGCAGGCGCGGACCGGCGTAACCGGAGTCCTCGTTGCCCTCCCGGATCATCCCCTTGTGCGATCCGGCGGCGAAGCGCAGGGACAGACTCATGCGCACCTCGCCCGTCGGCTCCGGGTACAGCCGGTCGTGTCGAGCCACACTGCCCACCCTCCGGTCGGGAGCGCGCCGGGACCCTGGGTGGGGGCCCCCGCTGCGTGCTCGCTCCGCTCACGCTCATTCATTGGTGTAGCACTACTTCCGCAGCTCGATGACGGTCTTGCCGATGCGGATCGGTGCGCCCAGCGAAATCGGTGTGGGGGTCGTCAGCCGGGTCCGGTCCAGGTAGGTGCCGTTGGTGGAGCCCAGGTCCTCGACGATCCACTGGCCGTCGCGGTCCGGGTAGATCCTGGCATGGCGGCTGGAGGCGTAGTCGTCGTCCAGCACGATCGTGCTGTCGTGCGCCCGGCCCAGGGTGATGGTCTGGCCCTGGAGGGCGACGGTGGTGCCGGTGAGGGTGCCCTCGGTCACGACCAGCTTGGTGGGGGTGTTGCGGCCGCGGCGGCCGCCGCCGGACTGCTGGCGCTGCTGCGGGGGCGCCTGGCGGGCGGCCTGCTGCGGCCGGCCGGCGTCCCGTCGTGCTCCGCGCTGGGTGACGCGGGTGCCGAACAGGTCACTCCGGATGACCTGCACGGCCACGATCACGAACAGCCACAGTACGGCCAGGAACCCCAGCCGCATGACCGTGAGGGTCAGCTCTGACATTGCCCCCGCTTCACCCTTCGGCTTGCCTATAGATAACGGTGGTGCTGCCCACGACGATCCGCGAGCCGTCGCGGAGCGTAGCGCGGGTGGTGTGCTGCCCGTCCACCACGATGCCGTTGGTGGATCCGAGATCCTGGATCGTCGAGGGCGTCCCGGTCCGGATCTCGCAGTGCCGGCGGGAGACGCCGGGGTCGTCGATCCGCACGTCGGCTTCGGTGCTGCGGCCCATCACGAGGGTGGGTCGGGAGATCTGGTGGCGGGTGCCGTTGATCTCGATCCAGTAGCGGGTGCGTCCGCCGGGCACGGGGGCCGCGGGGGGCCGGTGGCCGCCCATGGGCTGCGGGTAGCCGTAACCGCCGCCGGGCGGCGGCGGGGCGGCCGGCATGGGCGGGGCGGCCGCGGGGCCGGCCTGCGGGTAGCCGTAGCCGCCGGGGCGGCCGGCCGGCGGTGCGCCGCCGGGAGTGCCGGGGGCCTGACTGGCGGAGGAGGCGAGCGTGCGGCTGCGGACCCGGTACAGGCCGGTGTCGAGGTCGTCCGCCTTCTCCAGGTGCACCTTGATGGGGCCCATGAAGGTGTAGCGCTGCTGCTTGGCGTAGTCGCGCACCATGCCGGCGAGCTCGTCGCCGAGCTGGCCGGAGTATGGGCTGAGCCGCTCGAAGTCCGGGGTGCTCAGTTCGACGATGAAGTCGTTGGGCACGACGGTGCGGTCGCGGTTCCAGATGGTGGCGTTGTTGTCGCACTCCCGCTGGAGCGCTCCCGCGATCTCCACGGGCTGCACCTCGGACTTGAACACCTTGGCGAAGGTGCCGTTGACCAGACCTTCGAGACGCTGCTCGAACTTCTTCAGGACTCCCATGGGGCACCTCCTCCGTCGCTGCCGTCCTGTGTACTGCCCGGCACACCGTTTCGTGCGCCGTCCACCTGGTACTGCTTACTGATCGTATCCACGCGCCGGTCGATCGGCTGGTTCCCCCTGTCGGCCCGGTCGACAGGTGTCGACGCCTGACGAAGTTCCCTCCGGAGCCCTTCTTCGAACTCCTTCGGCCGTGCTCGTGCGCGTTGCTCCGCCATGGATCGTAGAGGGGGCCGGAGACCAGTGTCCCGCACCCGGCTGTGGACTTGGGTCGGCTCCCGGACAGACGGGGACCACCGGTACGAGGTTGATACGTGGGGCGGTCTCCGTCGTGACACCGGGCTCCGGGCCGGCCGGGGCGTTCCGGGGCCGCCGGGCCGGTGGGGGCGGGCCCCGGGAAAGGGATGTGAATCCATCCCGACCAGCGTGCTAATGTTCTCCGTGTCGGAAGGCGCCAGGCCCCCAGGGGAAAGGCCCGGAGGACACACCCAATGCGCGGGTGGCGGAATAGGCAGACGCGCTGGATTCAGGTTCCAGTGCCCGCAAGGGCGTGGGGGTTCAACTCCCCCCTCGCGCACACCGTCGAAACGGGCGGCATCCCTCGGATGCCGCCCGTTTCGCGTGTTCGGAGCGGGACGGCGGCCGGGTGCGTGTGAGGAACATCTCATGATCCTTTTCGTCGCCGGGCGGTCCGCCGGCGGCTCCCGGGAGCGTGTGCCGGGGGTCTCGGAGGCGGCGGTGGGCAAGCACATCGGCAGCGTCTTCACGAAGCCGGACCTGCCGCCGGCATACGGGACGCGCCGGCGCGTGCCGGCGGTCCTGGCCTGCCTGCGGGCGTGAGCGGGGGAACCGGCCGAACGGCCCGTCACCGTCCGGACGCCAGGTACGACCGGTACCAGGGCGCCGCCCGCGCGAACGCGCGGGCGAAGCCCTCACCCGGCGAGCAGTCCAGGCCCTGCCAGAAACCGTCGTCCGCGAACCAGTGGTCCACGGTGAGCATGCCCAGGTGATGGAGCGCGCGCGGGGAGCCGGCGGCCCGGGCGAGGGCGGTGGCCACGTCCACCGAGGCACCGCCGCCGGGCCGTTCCACCCGCTCGCACACGGCCGCGAGCAGCTCCGAGGCGGTGACCGGGTCCGGATGGGCCACGTAGTGCGCGCCGGGCCCGTGACGGGGGGACAGCGCCGCGGCGACGACCGCCCGGCCCAGGGTGTCGACGTCGATCACCGACTGGAGCGCCTCGCAGCCGGACACCGTCGCGGACAGCTCCCGGAGCAGGGCCACCAGCCCGGGGACCACCCAGCGGTCGCCCTCGCCGTGCACCAGGTGCGGGCGCAGCACCAGGCCGCCCGCGTCGAGGACGTGCCGCTCCGCCGCCGCGCGGGCGCGGCTGGCGGCGGAGACGGGCGCGATCGGCGCCCCGCCGGGCCGTACGCCCCGGAAGGGGCCGCGGCCGTGGACGGCGGCGGTGCTCACGTACACGATCCGGCGCACCCCGCTCCGTGCCGCCTCCTCCACGAGGGCCCTGGTGCCGAGGTCGTTGACCGCCGCGACGGACTGCGCGTCGCCGTCCACGCGGGAGGCGCAGTGGACGAGGACGTCGACGCCGGCGCAGCAGCCGTGCAGGGTGCGCGGGTCGGCGAGGTCACCGGGCACCGTCCCGGAGTCCGGCCCCCCTCCGGGCGCACGGCGGGACAGCGAGCGCACGCGGACGCCGGGGCGCGCGCGGGCCGCCGCGGCGACCCGGCTGCCGATGAAGCCCGTGGCGCCGGTGACCAGGAGGTCGACGGTCACGGCAGGGGCCGTACCGGAGCCGCGGGAGCGCGGGTGAGGGTGGCGGCGAAGACGGGCTGTCCGTCCTGGGTGCCCGACACCCGTACCGTCACCCCGTCCTCGCCCTTGTCGAGCACTTCGGCGTCGAGCCGGCAGGGGCTGTCCAGTTCCGCGTAGCGGCTGAAGGAGACGGCCAGTTCGGACGGCAGGAAGGGCAGCCGGCCCGAGGCCGCGGTCGCGGCCTGGCGGGCCGCCTCGAACAGGACCATGCCGGGGACGTGGTCGTTGGGCCGGGGGAAGAGGACCGGGTGCCCGGTGTGCGCGCGCAGCAGCCAGGACCCGGGCCGGTCCGCGGGGGCGAGGACGACGTCCTCCGCGCGGTGTCGGCCCACCAGCGGGGGCGGCACCGGCTCCGGAAGCGGTGTCCGGGCGCCGCGGGAGGCCGGCCGGCGTTCCCTCAGGCGGCGGTAGGCGGCCGGGGAGGTGCAGCCGGTGCTGCCGGTGCCGCGGGCGACGAGGAGGCCCGCACGGCGGAACTCCATCGTGGTGCGCATGCCGTTCAGGCCGCGGCCCCGGCGGCGGACCTCGGAGCAGGTGACGTCGACGGTGACCGGCTCGTCCGCGTCCGCGAGCAGCAGCCGGTCGGGGTCGGCGCAGACCTCCAGGTCCCGCATGACGAAGTGGGTGTCGGCGGGGGCGCCGAACTCCGCGTGGGCGAGGACCATCGAGGTCTGGCGCAACGTTTCGCCGACGACCATCGGATCCTGGTGGCGGTCGTCGACGGGGCCGAAGAACGCGTGGTCGGCGGGCCAGTGCGCGGTGACGCGGAAGCGGGTGTCCGAGAGGCGGACCCAGTCGACCGGGAAGACGTCCGCCGCGCGGGGGCGGTGGGCGAGTCCGGCGGTGACGCGGGTGCGGGCGCCGGGTCCGGCGACGGCGTTCGCGGACGCGCCCCGCCGTCCGGTCTGGTCCTCCACGAGTGCACTCCAGGGATCCGGCTGCGGTGTGCGGAACACCCGGGAACGGCCGTCGGACCTCCGGGGGTTCGCACTAAGATACGGACGAGTTGGTTTTTTTCCAAGGGTGATCCACACCGCCGGAGACGAGCCCGCGCGCCCCGCGCACGCACGACCGACCGCACGGCGGCCTCACGTCCGCTCCACATCGGTCACACGGTGACCGCACGGCGCGACCCACGAGATCCAGCCAGATCAGGAGGCGCCCGATGGCGCGACAGGAGCGCGCGATCCGCACCCGGCGGACCATTCTGGAGGCGGCCGCGGCCGTCTTCGACGAACGCGGCTACACCTCGGCGACCATCGGGGAGATCCTGGAGCGGGCCGGGGTCACCAAGGGGGCGCTGTACTTCCACTTCGGCTCCAAGGAGGAGCTGGCGCTCGGCGTGTTCGAGGAGCAGCTCGCGATCTCCCTGCCGCCCCAGTCCAGCAAGCTGCAGGAACTCGTCGACTCCGGCCTGGTGCTGGCACTGCGGCTGCGGACCGAGCCGCTGGTCCGGGCCAGCGTCGGACTGGCCCTTGACCAGGGGGCGTTGGGACTGGACCGCACTCCGGCCTTCGGCATGTGGATCGACCGGACCACCCGGACCCTGGCCGAGGCGAAGGCGGGGGGCGAGCTGTTGCCGCACGTCGACGCGACGGAGACGGCGGAACTGCTGGTCGCGAGCTTCTCCGGGGTGCAGCTCCTGTCACAGCTGCGCTGCCAGCGGCAGGACCTGGAGCACCGGGTCGTCGTGCTCTTCCACCACATGCTGCCGGGCGTGGCCGTTCCGGCCGTACTGGCCCGGCTGGACATCTCACCGGACCGCGCCGGGCGGTTGCTCGCCGAGGGGCGGTCGCTGCCGGCGGGGGGCGAGGTGGCGGAGGCCGGGTAGGGGCGGGGCCGGGAGGAACGCAGGACGGGCGGGCACGCAGGCCGGGCGGGGGCCGGGAAGGCCGGGAGGGGGCCCAGGACGGGCGGGGCACGGGGTTTTCCCCACCGGAAGAGTTGTCCACAGGACCTGACGTGTTTCGGCCACCGGCTGTACGGTCGTCACGATCGATGTCGACGCGTGTGCGCGGCACGTATGTGTACGGCACGTATGTGTACGGGGAGGCGGTCACCGTGACCGAAGCCGTTGCCGGGATGCCCGGAACCCATGAGCCCGCCGGTGCGGCCGGGGCCGGCGGTGCCGTCCCGGGGCGGCGGCTGCCGCGGGTGCCGGGATTCGCCGAGTGGCCCGCGGCGGACAATCCCAAGGCCGAGGGGAAGGCCCTGCGTGGGCGGGTCCCCCGCGCGGCACACGCCGCCTTCGTCCCGGACGCCTCCCGTCCCGACGCCGTGAGCGCCGTCGAGGAGTCCAGCCGCGGCCGGCTGCCCGAGCTGGCACCGCTCCGGGTGGGCAGGATGGCGGCGACGCCGTTCGCCTTCCTGCGCGGATCGGCGGGCCTCATGGCGTACGACCTGGCCCGCACGCCGGTGACCCGGATCGGCGCCCAGATATGCGGCGACGCCCACGCGGCCAACTTCGGCCTCTACGGCGACGCGCGCGGCGGCCTGGTCATCGACCTGAACGACTTCGACGAGACGGTGCACGGCCCCTGGGAGTGGGACCTCAAGCGGCTCGCCGTCTCCCTGGTGCTCGCCGGGCGCGAGACCGGCGCGGACGAGGACACCTGCCGTGCGGCGGCCCGTGACGCCGTGGGCGCCTACCGCCGCACGATGCGGCTGCTGTCCGGACTGCCGGCGCTGGACGCCTGGAACGCCATCGCGGACGAGGAGCTGGTCTCCCACACCGACGCCCACGACCTGCTGGGCACCCTGGAGCGGGTCTCCGAGAAGGCCCGCGCCAACACCAGCGGCCGGTTCGCGGCCAAGTCGACCGAGACGGCCGCGGACGGCGGACGCCGCTTCGTCGACGCGCCCCCGGTCCTGCGCCGCATACCGGACGGTGAGGCCGCCGCCGTGGCCGCCTCGCTGGAGCAGTACCTCGGCACGCTCCCACCGGACCGCCTCCCGCTGCTCGCCCGGCACGCGGTGCACGACGTGGCGTTCCGCGTCGTCGGCACCGGCAGCGTGGGCACCCGTTCGTACGTCGTGCTGCTCCTCGACCACCGGGGCGAACCCCTGGTCCTCCAGGTGAAGGAGGCCCGCCCCTCGGCGCTGGTGCCGCATCTGCCGACGGCCGGGTTCGACGTCCCCGAGGCCGGCCACGAGGGCCGGCGGGTGGTCCGGGGCCAGAAGCGGATGCAGGTGGTGAGCGACAGCCTGCTGGGGTGGACGACGGTCGACGGCCGCGCCTTCCAGGTGCGCCAGTTCCGCAACCGCAAGGGCAGCGTGGACCCGACCGCGCTGGCCGCCGACCAGGTCGACGACTACGCCCGGATGACCGGCGCCCTGCTGGCCCGCGCCCACTCCCACAGCGCCGACCCCCGCAGGATCGCCGGTTACTGCGGCAGGAACGACGGGTTGGACGAGGCGGTGGCGGCCTTCGCCGTCGCCTACGCCGACCGCACCGAGGCGGACCACGCGGACCTGGTGACCGCGGTGCGCTCCGGACGGATCGCGGCGGAGACGGGGGTGTGAGCGGGCATCCGGGGCGGACGCGCGGGCCCGGCCGCGGAGCGCGTCGCCGCGGCGCGTGACGCCCGGGCGGGTGGCCTACGCTGTTCGGGTGAGGACCTCGGAAGGTGAGCAGGGTGGTGGCGGCGTCGGCGCGGAGCGGACGCCCGGCGGTGGTCCGGCACGGCCCGAGGAGCGGCTGGAGCAGGCCGTGCGCGCGGCCGAACAGGCGCTGATCGAGTTCGAGATCGCCGTGGAGACCTTCCGCGTCGAGGTCGAGAACTTCTCCCGGCTGCACGAACAGAAGCTCGGCCCGATGTACGCCCGCCTCGAGGAACTGGACGCCCGGATCCTGGAGGCCAGGGCCGCCCGCAGTGACGACCCGGAGGACCGGCGCCGGGCCGACGAGGCGCGCGCCCGGCTGATGCCGATCCCCGGCGTCGAGGAGCTGCTGAACGGCTGGATGGACGGCGACGGCCTCTTCCCCGAGGCCACCGCCATGCTCACGGACCGGCCGGTGCGGCCCCCGCGGCGGGTGCGGCCCAGCGACGAGGCCCGCAAGCTCTACCGCGACCTCGCCCGCAAGGCCCACCCGGACCTGGCGCAGGAGGACGCGGAACGCGAGCGCCGCGAGGCGTTCATCACCCGCGTGAACGCCGCCTACGCCCGGGGCAGCGAGGACGAGCTGCGCGAACTCGCCGAGGAGTGGGCCGCGGGCCCGGAACCGAAGCGCCTCCCGAGCGCCGCCGAGGAGCTCTACGCCCGCCTCGAGTGGCTCGCCCGGCGCAAGGAACTGCTCACGCTGGTCGCCAGGCAGCTGGAGGACGGCGCCATCGGGTCGATGCTCCGTCTCGCCCCGGACGATCCCGACAGGCTCCTGGAGGAGATCGCCGAGCGGCTGCGGGCCCAGGTCGCCGAACGCGAGGCGGAGCTGGCGGAGCTGCTGGCCTGAGCCGGGGGCCGCCCGGTCGGGTAGCGTCGGGGGCATGAGTTTCGCAGCTGGTGTGCCCACGGTCCGGGTCGCGGACGTCAAGGACGGCGACTTCCTGCTGGACGTCCGCGAGGACGACGAGTGGAGGGCCGGCCATGCCGCAGGGGCGCTGCACATCCCCCTCAGCGAGTTCGTGGCCCGTTACGGCGAGCTGACCGAGGCCGCCCCGCAGGACGGCCGGGTGCACGTGATCTGCCGTTCCGGCGGACGGTCGGCCCAGGTCACCATGTATCTGGCCCAGCAGGGCGTCGACGCCGTGAACGTGGACGGCGGCATGCAGGTGTGGGAGGCCTCCGGGCGCCCGGTCGTCACGGACGAGGGGACGACCGGACACGTGCTGTAGCGGTCTCCCGGGGCGCCCGGTCCCCCGCCCCTACCGGTCGAAGTCCAGTTCCACCCGCTCCGTCACCGGGTGGGACTGGCAGGCCAGGACGTAGCCCGCCGCGGTCTCCTCCGACTCCAGCGCGTAGTTGCGGTCCATCCGCACCTCGCCCGAGACGAGGAAGGCGCGGCAGGTTCCGCACACCCCGCCCTTGCAGGCGTAGGGCGCGTCGGGCCGGTTGCGCAGCACCGTGTCCAGCAGGGACTCGCCCTCCTGGACGGCCCAGGTCCCGCCGCGTCCGTCGAGCCGGGCGGTGACCGCGCTGTGCGCGGGCGCCGGCGCCGTGGGGACGGCCGCCGGTCCGGCGTCCACGTGGAAGATCTCCTGATGGATCCGGGAGCGGGCGACACCCAGCCCGCGCAGCGCCCGCTCGGCCCCTTCGACCAGGCCGTACGGTCCGCACAGGAACCAGCCGTCCACCTGTTCCACGGGCAGCAGAGCCGGCAGCAGCCCGGTCAGCCGCTCCCGGTCGAGCCGCCCGGAGGGCAGCCCCGCCTGCTGTTCCTCACGGGAGAGCACCGTCACCAGCTGGAGCCGCTCGGGGTAGCGGTCCTTCAGGTCGGCGACCTCCTCCAGGAACATCGTCGAGGCGGTCGTCCGGTCGCTGCGGATCAGGCAGAACCGGGCGCGGGGCTCGCGCGCGAGGAGGGTCGAGACGATGGACAGCACCGGTGTGATGCCGCTGCCGCCGACGATCGCCGCGTACCGGCCGGGTGCGGGAGGGAGCGTGAAGCGGCCGGCGGGGGTCATCACCTCCAGCTCGTCGCCGGGGCCGATCTCCTTGAGCGCGTACGTGGAGAAGGCGCCGCCCTCGACCAGCCGCACGCCGACCCGCAACGTGCGCGGGGCCGCGCCGTCGGGTGCGGGGGAGCAGATGGAGTAGGTGCGCCGGATGTCCTCGCCGTCCGCGACGCGCCGCAGGGCCAGATGCTGGCCGGGGACGTACCGGTACTCCTCGGCCAGCCGCGGGGGGACGGCGAGGGTGAGGGCGACGGAGTCGTCGGTGAGCCGGTCGACCGCGGCCACCCGGAGCCGGTGGAAGCGGGCCATCACAACTCCTTGAAGTGGTCGAACGGTTCACGGCAGGCCAGGCAGCGGCGGAGTGCCTTGCACGCGGTGGACGAGAAACGGCTGAGCAGTTCGGTGTCGGCGGACCCGCAGTGCGGGCAGCGCACGGCGGCGGGGTCCGTCCCCCCGGGGGCGTCCTGGGCGCGGGTCGGCCCGAGCCGCACCGCGACGGGACCGGAGGCCGTCCGCACGCGTGGCGGGGCGATGCCGAACTCCCGCAGCTTGCGGCGCCCCTCGTCGGTGATGTCGTCGGTCGACCAGGCGGGCGCGAGCACCCTGCGCACGGTGACCTCGCGCACCCCGTGGTCGCGCAGCACCCGCTCGATGTCCAGGCTCATCGCCTCGACGGCAGGGCAGCCGGTGTACGTCGGGGTCAGCTCGACCTCGACACTGTCCGTCCCGCGCGCGTGCACCGCGCGCACGACGCCCAGCTCGCGCAGGGTCAGCACGGGCAGTTCGGGGTCGGGAACCGAACCGGCGAGCTCCAGCAGCTCCTCCTCCAGCGGGGTGCGGGTGGTCACCACGCCGCCCCCGGGTGGCTGCGGTGCAGGTGCTGCATCTCGGCGAGCATGCGGCCGAAGGACTCGGTGTGCAGGCCCTGACGGCCCGCGCCGGCCCTCCACGCTCCCGTGCGCGGGCCCTCGGGCACCGTGAGCGTGGCCCGGCGCAGCACCTCGCCGATCCGCTCCAGCCAGGCCGCCTCCAGGCCGGTCCGGTCGACCTCCAGGCCCTCGACGGGCTGGAACATCTCGCCGGTGTACCGCCACAACGCGTCCACGGCCCGCTGCATCCGCGTGTGGCTCTCGTCGGTGCCGTCGCCGAGCCGCAGCGTCCACTGCTCGGCGTGGTCGCGGTGGTAGGCGGTCTCCTTCACGGCCTTGGCGGCCAGCGGTGCGAACGGGCCGTCCCCGGAGGCCAGTTCCCCGTACAGGAGGTACTGGTGGGCGGAGAAGTACAGCTGGCGGACGATGGTGTGGGCGAAGTCGCCGTTGGGCTGTTCCACCAGCTGGAGGTTGCGGAAGGCGCGCTCCTCGCGCAGATAGGCCAGCTCGTCCTCGTCGCCCGCCATCGACAGCAGCACCCGGGCCTGGCCCAGCAGGTCCAGCGCGATGTTGGCGAGGGCGACCTCCTCCTCCAGCACGGGGGCGTTTCCCGCCCACTCGCCCAGACGGTGGGAGAGCACCAGCGCGTCGTCGCCGAGGGCGAGCGCGGCCGCCGCGTGGGCGGTCTCCTTGGCGGGTGTCGTCGTCACAGGTGCTGCACCCCCTCGGGGATCTCGTAGAACGTCGGGTGCCGGTAGGGCTTGTCGGCGGCCGGTTCGAAGAACGGGTCCTTCTCGTCCGGCGAGGAGGCGGTGATCGCGGACGACGGCACGACCCAGAGGGAGACGCCCTCGCCGCGCCGGGTGTACAGGTCGCGTGCGTTGCGCAGGGCGAGCTCCGCGTCCGGTGCGTGCAGGCTGCCGGCGTGGGTGTGGGAGAGTCCGCGGCGCGAGCGCACGAAGACCTCCCACAGGGGCCAGTCGGTGTGGGTCATGCTCGGGTGGCTCCTGTCTCGCCGTTGCCGTGTTTGGCCGCGTGGGCCGCCGCCGCCTCCCTGACCCAGGCGCCCTCCTCGTGGGCCCGCCTGCGCCGGGTCAGCCGTTGTTCGTTGCACGGGCCGTTGCCCTTGAGGACCTCCCGGAACTCCGACCAGTCGATGGCGCCGAAGTCGTGGTGCCCGCGCTCCTCGTTCCACCTGAGGTCCGGGTCGGGAAGGGTGAGGCCGAGGGACGCGGCCTGGGGGACGCAGATGTCGACGAAGCGCTGGCGCAGCTCGTCGTTGGAGTGACGTTTGATCTTCCAGGCCATCGACTGCGCGGAGTGCCGGGATTCGTCGTCGGGCGGGCCGAACATCATCAGCGACGGCCACCACCAGCGGTCCACCGAGTCCTGCGCCATCGCGTGCTGCTCCGGGGTCCCCTTGCTGAGGGCCAGCAGCAGCTCGTAGCCCTGGCGCTGGTGGAAGGACTCCTCCTTGCAGATGCGGACCATCGCGCGGGCGTACGGACCGTAGGAGCAGCGGCACAGGGGGACCTGGTTGGTGATCGCGGCGCCGTCCACCAGCCAGCCGATGGCCCCGACGTCGGCCCAGGTCAGGGTCGGGTAGTTGAAGATCGAGGAGTACTTCTGACGGCCGGAGTGCAGCTTGTCGAGCAGCTCCTCGCGGCTGACGCCGAGCGTCTCGGCGGCGCTGTAGAGGTACAGGCCGTGTCCGGCCTCGTCCTGCACCTTGGCCATCAGGATCGCCTTGCGGCGCAGCGAGGGCGCGCGGGTGATCCAGTTGGCCTCCGGCTGCATGCCGATGATCTCGGAGTGCGCGTGCTGGGCGATCTGCCGGACGAGCGTGGCCCGGTAGGCGTCCGGCATCCAGTCGCGCGGCTCGATCCGCTCGTCGGCGGCGACGGCCGCGTCGAAGGCGTGCTCGTGGCCGGCTGCGTCATCGGCCGGTGCGTCGTACGCCTGGCTGCCGGCCGTATCGCGGGCGGCTGCTGTCGCCATGAGGTCCCCCTCGACCTGGATGCTTCCCGGAGCACGCTCCCGACCGATCGTTCGGTTCGTGCGATTCCATGGTGGGACGAGGGCAGCGAGGTGTCAACCGCTGTGGATAACCTGCCGGGGCGCTCGTGGACGACGGTGACCGGGCCGCGCCGCGGCGGCGGCCGCGGAACGGCACACCGGCGGGACTGTGCCCGGACGGCCGGTGCTGAGTACCGTTCCGTGCGACGCGGCGGAGCGGTGCCAGGCCCTCGCGGCAGGGCGGAAGCGGTGACGGACCGGGATCGGCGGATCGGGGCGGGATGAACGGGTACGACAAGGGCTCGGAGCCCCGGCACGGGCCTGCCGGGCGGGGCGCGCCGGACCCGCCCCCCGCCCCGCCCGGTCCCGCCTCCCCCGAGGTCCCACCCGGGCCCCGGACCCCTCCGCCCGGTCCCGGTCGGCCCGCGGACGACCCGTCCGCCGAGCCCCGTACCGAAGTGGCCGACCTCTCCCCGGGCTACCGGATCGGCGCCGCGGCGGCGCTCGTGGCCGTCGCGGTCACGGTCTGCGTGCACCTCGGCATGACGTTCCTGCACGTCGCGCCGTCGAACACGGTCAGCAAGGAGCACGGCGGGACGGTGGAGGACTGGATCTACCCGGAGTTCGAGCAGAACTGGAAGCTGTTCGCGCCGAACCCGCTGCAGCAGAACATCGCCGTCCAGGTGCGCGCCGGGATCCGCACGGCGGACGGGGAGGCCCGGACCACCGGCTGGTACGACCTGTCCGCACAGGACGGCCGTGCCATCGACGGCAACCCCCTGCCCAGCCACACCCAGCAGAACGAGCTGCGCCGCGCCTGGGACTTCTTCGTCGCCACGCACGACGACGACAACCGGCCGGTGGGCCTGCGCGGGGCGCTGTCCGAGACGTACCTGCGCCGGATCACGGCGATGCGCCTCGCCCGGGCGGACGCGGCGGGCCCGGGCGGCTCCGTGGAGCGCGTCCAGGTCCGTTCGCGGACCACCGACGTGCCGCCCCCGGAGTGGAGCCGGGAGGAGATCTCCACCACGCCCGTGTACCGCACGCTGCCCTGGTGGTCGCTGTCCGGGGACGAGAAGCGGGGGGACATCGGGTGAACCGCTTCCCGCCGGCGCTGTCCCGGGGCGTCGCCCAGGTCACCGACTCCGCGCTCGGCCCCTACCAGACCGCGGTGATCCGCATCGGTTTCAGCCTGACCTGGCTGCTCTTCCTGCTGCGGGAGTTCCCCCACCGCCAGGAGCTGTACGGCCCCGACGGACCCTGGAGCCGGGACCTCGCCGAACAGCTGGTCGCGGCGAACGGCGCCTTCACGCCGCTGCTCTGGGCCGACGGCCGGGCCTGGTTCGAGACCGTCTACGCGCTGGCCGTGCTCTGCGCCTTCCTGCTGCTGCTCGGCTGGCGCACCCGCACCATGTCGGTGCTGTTCATGGTGGGCGTGCTGGGGCTGCAGAACCGCAGCGTCTTCATGGGGGACGGCGGGGACAACGTCCTGCACCTGATGTCGATCTACCTGGTCTTCACGCGCTGCGGCCGGGTCTGGTCCCTGGACGCGCGGCGCGCGGCCACCACGCGCGCGCGGGGCGCACGGCCGCGCGACCGGGTCGGCCCGGTCCTGTGGGGCGGTCTGGGCCTGCTGCTGCTCCTGGCCACGCTGACGGGCCGGATGGACGGCGACCGGTTCGTACCGGTGCTGCTGTGGACCGTGTGGGCCGCCCAGGCACTGTGGTGGCTGGTCGGGCGCCGCGCGAGGACCGCGCAGCCGCGGATCCTGCTGGACGTCGTCGCGAACGTCGTGCACAACGGCGCGCTGCTCGTGATCATGGCGGAGGCGTGCCTGATCTACGCCACGGCCGGCTGGTACAAGGTCCAGGGTTCCCGCTGGCAGGACGGCACCGCCGTCCACTACCCGCTGCACCTGGAGTACTTCTCCCCCTGGCCGGCCCTCGCGGAACTGCTGTCGGCCAGCGGCACGATGGTGATGCTGGTGACCTACGGGACGGTCGCCGTGCAGGTCGCCTTCCCGTTCACGCTGTTCAACCGGCGGGTCAAGAACGTCCTGCTGGCCTTCATGATCCTGGAGCACGCGGTCATCGCCGTCGTGCTCGGACTGCCCTTCTTCTCCCTGGCGATGATCGCGGCCGACGCGGTCTTCCTGCCGACGTCCTTCCTGCGCCGTCTCGGCGGCCTCGCGGCACGCGCGCGCGGACGGCCGCGCCCGCGCGGGGGAGCGGCGGCCCCCGTCCCGGGGCGGCGGACCCCGGACGGGCGTTCCGCCGGCGGGGCCCCGGCGGAGGCGTCCCCGGCGCCGGGCGGCCCACCGGGCCCCCACCCGTAGGCTGCACGCCATGAACGACCCCGCCCGCACCCCCGCACCCGAATCCCCGGCCGACGCCGTGTCCGCCTGGCGCCGGCTGGCCGGCGACGCCGTCCTGCTCGACGGATTCCACGCCCTCAAGCACGCGGTGCGCTTCGGGGCCGAGGTGCCGGTGGCGCTCACCGCGGACCGGACCGGCGCGCTCGCGCTCGCCGACGAGCTGGCCGCGGACGTGCGGGCGGCGCTGGCGGCGCTGCTCGTCGAGGTGCCCCGCGAGACGTACGCCGCGCTGGTGCCGCGCCCGCACCCCACCGCCGTCGCCGCCCTGGCCGTACGCCCCTCCCGCGCGGGCAACCTGGAGAAGCTGGCGCACACCCCGCGCACCGCCCCCGTGGTGGTCCTGGACAACCCGCGCAACCTCGGAAACGCCGGGGCGGTGATCCGGCTGGCCGCCGGTTTCGGGGCGACCGGGGTCGTCACCACCGGCACGCTCGACCCCTGGCACCCCACCGTCGTACGCGGCGGGGCGGGGCTGCACTTCGCCACCGCCGTGGAGCGGCTGACCGTGGAGGAGCTGCCGCCCGGGCCGTTCTTCGCGCTCGACCCGGAGGGGGAGGACATCCGCGCGCTGAAGCTGCCCGACGACGCGCTGCTCGCCCTCGGCTCCGAGCGCAGCGGGCTGTCGGCGGAGCTGCGCGCGCGGGCCGACCACCTGGTGGCGCTGCCGATGCGCCCCCAGGTCTCCAGCTACAACCTCGCCACCAGTGCGGCCATGACGCTGTACCACTGGAGCGCCACCGGGGGCGCACCCTCCTGAGGGCGGCTCACGCCTCCCGGCGCACCTCGACCACCCGGAACCGGTTGGCCACGAAGGCGCCGTCGCACAGGGCGGCGTTGGCCGCCGGGTTGCCGCCGGAGCCGTGGAAGTCGGAGAAGGCGGCCGTCTGGTTGACGTACACCCCGCCGGTGAGGTTCAGGGAGAGCTGGGCGGCCTCCTCCAGGCAGACCTCCCGCACGGCCTCCTCGACCCGGGGGGAGGTCGTGTACGCGCCGACCGTCATGGCGCCCTTCTCCCGGATGGTGCGCCGCAGCAGCTCCACCGCTCCGTCGGCCGAGTCGACGGCGACGGCGAAGGAGACCGGGCCGAAGCACTCGCTCAGGTAGACGGCCTCGTCGTCCGGCTTGGCGCCGTCGAGCTTCACGATCACCGGCGTGCGCACCACCGCGCCCGGGAACTCCGGGTGGGCGATCTCCCGGGAGGCGAGGGCGACCTCGCCGAGCCCGGCGGCGGCCTCCAGGCGGGCCTTGACGTCCGGGTTGACGATCGCGCCCAGCAGCGCGCTGGCGCGCGCGTCGTCGCCGAGCAGGCCGTCGACCGCCTTCGCCAGGTCGGCGATGACCTCGTCGAAGGACTTGGGGCCCTGGTCGGTGGTGATGCCGTCGCGCGGGATCAGCAGGTTCTGCGGGGTGGTGCACATCTGGCCGCTGTAGAGCGACAGGGAGAACGCCAGGTTGGACAGCATCCCCCGGTAGTCGTCGGTCGACTCCACGAGCACCGAGTTGACGCCGGCCTTCTCCGTGTACACCTGCGCCTGGCGCGCGTTGTGCTCCAGCCAGTCGCCGAACCCGGTGGAGCCGGTGTAGTCGATGATCCGGATCTCCGGGCGGGTGGCCAGCGACTTGGCGATGCCCTCGCCGGGCCGCTCGGCGGCCAGTGCCACCAGGTTCGGGTCGAAGCCGGCCTCGGTGAGCACCCGGCGGGCGACCTGGACGGTGAGCGCGAGCGGCAGCACCGCGCGCGGGTGCGGCTTGACCAGGACCGCGTTGCCGGTGGCGAGGGAGGCGAACAGGCCCGGGTAGCCGTTCCACGTCGGGAAGGTGTTGCAGCCGATGACCAGGGCGACGCCCCTGGGGACCGGGACGAACTCCTTGGTGAGCGCGAGCGGGTCGCGCTTGCCCTGCGGCTTGGTCCACTCCGCGGTGCCGGGCGTGCGGACCTGCTCCGCGTACGCGTAGGCCACCGCCTCCATGCCGCGGTCCTGCGCGTGCGGGCCGCCCGCCTGGAACGCCATCATGAACGCCTGGCCGGAGGTGTGCATGACGGCCTGGGCGAACTCCATCGTCCGGTCGCTGATCCGCCGGAGGATCTCCAGGCAGACCACCGCGCGGGTCTCCGCGCCCGCGTCCCGCCAGGCCCGCATCCCGGCCCTCATGGCCGGCAGCAGCGCGTCCGGGTCCGCGTGCGGGTAGCTCACGCCCAGCTCGACGCCGTACGGGGAGGTCTCGCCGTCCACCCAGCCGTCCGTGCCGGGCTGGCCGAGGTCCAGGCGGGTGCCGCGCAGGGCGTCGAAGGCGGCCTTGCCCGCCGCCATGTCCAGGCTGCCCTCCTCCCCGTAGGCCTTGGGGTGCTCGGGGTGCGGCGACCAGTACGCGCGCGTGCGGATCGCTTCCAGCGCCCGGTCCAGGGTGGGACGGTGCCGGGCGATCAGCTCGTGCGCCGTGAGTGCGGCGGCCATGCGGGACCAACTCCTCGTCTCAGGAACTCTTCGTCGAGCTCTTGGACCTGTGCGGAAACGTAGTCAGGAACGGGCGGTCAGAGTTAGAGTAACCGAACGATCGGTCGGGACAAGGGGGTCCGCCGCATCCGTGGACAACCCCGTGCGGGAGGATCGCGCACATGACAGCACTCGACCCCAGCAGTCCCGTGGCCGTGGTCGGCACCGGCACCATGGGCCAGGGAATCGCCCAGGTCGCGCTGGTCGCGGGCCATCCCGTGCGCCTGTACGACGCCGTCGACGGCCGGGCCCGCCAGGCGGCCGACGCGATCGGGGCCCGGCTGGACCGGCTGGTGGAGAAGGAGCGCCTGACCGCCGACGAGCGGGACGCGGCGCGTGCCCGCCTGCGGCCCGTCGGGGAACTCACCGGGCTCGCCGACTGCTCCCTGGTCGTCGAGGCCGTCCTGGAGCGCCTGGACGTCAAGCAGGAGCTGTTCCGGGCGCTGGAGGACGTCGTCTCCGACGACTGCCTGCTCGCCACCAACACCTCCTCCCTGTCGGTCACCGCGATCGGCGGCGCCCTGCGGGTGCCCGGCCGCTTCGTGGGCCTGCACTTCTTCAACCCCGCGCCGCTGCTGCCGCTGGTCGAGGTCGTCTCCGGGTCCGCCACCGACGTCGCGTACGCCACGCGCGCGTACGAGACGGCCCGCGCCTGGGGCAAGACGCCCGTCGCCTGCGCCGACACCCCCGGCTTCATCGTCAACCGCGTCGCCCGGCCCTTCTACGCCGAGGCCTTCGCGGTCCACGAGTCCCGGGGCGCCGACCCGGCCACCATCGACGCGGTCCTGCGCGAGTCCGGCGGCTTCCGGATGGGCGCCTTCGAACTGACCGACCTCATCGGCCAGGACGTCAACGAGTCCGTCACCCACTCGGTGTGGCGGTCCTTCTTCCAGGACGTCCGCTTCACCCCCTCGCTCGCCCAGCGCCGCCTGGTCGAGTCGGGCCGCCTGGGCCGCAAGAGCGGCCGCGGCTGGTACGACCACCGGGAGGGCGCCGAGCGCCCCGAGCCGCACACCGCGGAGCCCGCCGAGCCGCCCGCGTACGTGGTCGCCGAGGGCGGTCTGGGGCCCGCCGCGGAGCTGCTCGCCCTGATCCGCGAGGCGGGCATCGAGGTGCGCGAGGAGGACGAGGACGACGGCACCCGGCTGGTGCTGCCCGGCGGCGGCCGGCTGGTGCTCGCCGACGGCCGGACCTCCGTGGAGTTCCGCGACGTCGTCCACTTCGACCTCGCCCTCGACTACCGCGGGGCCACGCGGATCGCCCTGTCGCACGCCCCGAACACCTCCCCGGAGACCGTCGCCGGGGCCACCGGGCTGTTCCAGGCGCTCGGCAAGAAGGTCAGCGTCATCGGGGACGTCCCCGGGATGATCGTCGCGCGGACGGTGGCCCGGATCATCGACCTCGCGGTCGACGCCGTGGCCAAGGGCGTCGCCACCGAGGAGGACGTCGACACCGCGATGCGGCTGGGGGTCAACTACCCGCTGGGGCCGCTGGAGTGGAGCCGCCGGCTCGGCGCCGGCTGGGCCTTCTCCCTGCTGGACAACCTGCACCGGTGCGACCGGTCCGGCCGCTATGCTCCCTCCCTCGCCCTGTACCGCCACGCCTACGCCTCGGACCAGCGGGAAGGCACCTCATGACCACCGCCAGGCGCGACACGTACACCCCGGAGACGCTGCTGTCCGTCGCCGTCCAGGTGTTCAACGAGCGCGGTTACGACGGCACCTCCATGGAGCACCTCTCCAAGGCCGCCGGCATCTCCAAGTCCTCGATCTACCACCACGTGGCGGGCAAGGAGGAACTGCTGCGCCGCGCGGTGAGCCGGGCCCTGGACGGGCTCTTCGCCATCCTCGACGAGGAGCACGCGCGCGTGGGACGCGCCGCCGAGCGGCTGGAGTACGTCGTCCGGCGCATGGTCGAGGTGCTGATCGCCGAGCTGCCGTACGTGACGCTGCTGCTGCGGGTGCGCGGCAACACCGACACCGAGCGGTGGGCGCTGGAGCGGCGGCGCGAGTTCGACCACCGGGTGGCGGAGCTGCTGAAGGCGGCGGCGGCCGACGGGGACGTGCGCGAGGACATAGAGGTGCGCCTGGTGACCCGGCTGGTCTTCGGGATGATCAACTCGATCGTGGAGTGGTACCGGCCGGACGGGCGCGGCATGGGCGAGCGCGAGGTGGCCGACGCGGTGGCCCAGCTGGCCTTCGGGGGACTGCGCAAGGCGTCCTGAGGCCGGCCCCGGCCTCTTCGGCCGGGGCCGCTCAGCCCTGCGGCTCCAGGTCCTCCTCCTCGAACACCAGCAGGGTGCGCGTGCTCAGCACCTCGGGGATCGCCTGGAGCCGGGTGAGCACCAGCTCGCGCAGCGCCCGGTTGTCGGGCGTGTGCACCAGCAGCAGGACGTCGAAGTCCCCGCCCACCAGAGCGATGTGCGAGGCGCCGGGGAGCCGCCTGAGCTGCTCGCGGACCGTGCGCCAGGTGTTCTGGACGATCTTCAGGGTGATGTACGCGGACGTCCCGTGACCGGCCCGCTCGTGGTTGACGCGGGCCCCGAAACCGCGGATGACGCCGTCCTCCACGAGTCGGTTGATCCGCGCGTAGGCGTTCGCGCGGGAGACGTGCACCCGCTCGGCGACCGAGCGTACGGACGCGCGGCCGTCCGCCTGGAGCATCCGCAGGATGTCCTGGTCGATGGCGTCCAGGGGCCGCGCGGGAACGAGCGGTCCGCCCCCCTCCCGGCCCTCGGCCATTTGTTCAGCTGCCACCCGCCCCCACCTCTCCGCCGTGGACGTCCTGCATCCATCTCAGGTTGTGGAGAACCGTTTGTCCACAGCCTGGTGCCACCCGTAGCCAAAATGTGCCGACGACCGAACAATCGGTTGGTGAGGCGCGTCACAGACGCCGCGCCTCCGACATCCCACGAGGAGGCGCCGTCATGACGGTCATGGAGCAGCGGGGGGCCTACCGGCCGACCCCGCCGCCCGCCTGGCAGCCCCGTACCGACCCCGCGCCCCTGCTGCCCGACACGGAGCCGTACCGCGTGCTCGGCACCGAGGCGGCCGCCGGGGCCGACCCGGAGCTGCTGCGCCGGCTGTACGCGGAGCTGGTGAAGGGCCGCCGCTACAACGCGCAGGCCACCGCCCTCACCAAGCAGGGCCGTCTCGCGGTCTATCCCTCCAGCACCGGCCAGGAGGCCTGTGAGGTCGCCGCCGCCCTCGTCCTCGAGGAGCGCGACTGGCTCTTCCCGAGCTACCGCGACACGCTCGCCGTCGTCGCGCGCGGAGTGGATCCCGTCGAGGCACTCACCCTGCTGCGCGGCGACTGGCACACCGGCTACGACCCCCACGAGCACCGGGTGGCCCCGCTGAGCACCCCGCTCGCCACCCAGCTGCCGCACGCCGTCGGCCTCGCGCACGCCGCCCGCCTCAAGGGCGACGACGTGGTCGCGCTCGCCATGGTCGGCGACGGCGGCACCAGCGAGGGCGACTTCCACGAGGCGCTGAACTTCGCCGCCGTCTGGCAGGCCCCGGTGGTCTTCCTCGTCCAGAACAACGGCTTCGCGATCTCCGTACCGCTCGCCAAGCAGACCGCGGCCCCGTCACTGGCCCACAAGGCCGTCGGCTACGGCATGCCCGGCCGCCTGGTCGACGGCAACGACGCCGCCGCCGTGCACGAGGTCCTCGCCGACGCCGTGCGCCGTGCCCGCGCGGGCGGCGGCCCGACCCTGGTCGAGGCGATCACGTACCGCGTGGAGGCGCACACCAACGCCGACGACGCGACCCGCTACCGGGGGGACGCCGAGGTCGAGGCCTGGAAGGACCACGACCCGATCGCCCTCCTGGAGCGGGAGCTCACCGGGCGCGGCCTGCTCGACGAGGACGGGGTCGAGACCGCCCGGCAGGACGCCGAGGCCATGGCCGCCTCCCTGCGCGCCCGCATGAACCAGGACCCGGCGCTCGACCCCGTGGACCTCTTCGCCCACGTCTACGCCGAGCCCACTCCCCAGCTCGTCGAACAGCGCGAACAGCTGCGGGCCGAGCTGGCGGCCGAGGCCGAGCCGGAGGGGGAGCAGCGATGACCACCGTCGCCGTCAGGCCGGCCACCATGGCGCAGGCCCTCACCCGCGCGATGCGCGACGCCATGGCCGCCGACCCGTCCGTGCACGTCATGGGCGAGGACGTCGGCACCCTCGGCGGCGTCTTCCGCATCACCGACGGACTCGCGAAGGAGTTCGGCGAGGACCGCTGCACGGACACGCCGCTGGCCGAGGCGGGCATCCTCGGCACGGCCGTCGGCATGGCCATGTACGGGCTGCGCCCGGTGGTGGAGATGCAGTTCGACGCGTTCGCCTACCCGGCGTTCGAGCAGCTCGTCTCGCACGTCGCGAAGATGCGCAACCGCACGCGCGGCACGATGCCCCTGCCCCTGACCATCCGCGTCCCCTACGGCGGAGGCATCGGCGGGGTCGAGCACCACAGCGACTCCTCCGAGGCGTACTACATGGCGACTCCGGGGCTCCACGTCGTCACGCCCGCCACCGTCGCCGACGCCTACGGGCTGCTGCGCGCCGCCATCGCCTCCGACGACCCGGTCGTCTTCCTGGAGCCCAAGCGGCTCTACTGGTCGAAGGACTCCTGGAACCCGGACGAGCCGACGGCCGTCGAACCGATGGGCCGTGCGGCGGTGCGGCGCTCCGGGCGGAGCGCCACGCTCATCACCTACGGGCCCTCCGTGCCCGTCTGCCTGGAGGCGGCCGAGGCGGCCCGGGCCGAGGGCTGGGACCTCGAAGTCGTCGACCTGCGCTCCCTGGTGCCGTTCGACGACGAGACGGTGTGCGCCTCGGTGCGGCGGACGGGACGCGCGGTCGTCGTCCACGAATCGAGCGGCTTCGGCGGTCCGGGCGGGGAGATCGCGGCCCGGGTCACGGAACGCTGCTTCCACCACCTGGAGGCGCCGGTGCTGCGGGTGGCCGGGTTCGACCTGCCGTACCCGCCGCCGATGCTGGAGCGCCACCACCTGCCCGGCGTGGACCGGATCCTGGACGCCGTGGGGCGCCTGCAGTGGGAGGCCGAGAGCTGATGGCACAGGTGCTGGAGTTCAGGCTGCCCGACCTCGGAGAGGGGCTCACCGAGGCGGAGATCGTGCGCTGGCTGGTCGAGGTCGGTGACGTCGTCGCCGTGGACCAGCCGGTCGTCGAGGTCGAGACGGCCAAGGCGATGGTGGACGTGCCCTGCCCCTACGGCGGCGTCGTCACGGCCCGCTTCGGCGCGGAGGGCACGGAACTGCCCGTCGGCGCCCCGCTGCTGACGGTGGCGGTGGACGAGCCGGCCGAGGACCGGCCGGCCCGGGACGCGGGCCCCGCGGACTCCGTGGACTCCGGGGACGCGCGCGGCCGGGCCCCGGTCGCCGAGGGCTCCGGCAACGTCCTGGTCGGCTACGGCACGTCGGAGGCGCCGGCCCGGCGCCGCCGCGTCCGTCCGCCGCGGCCGGCCCCCGTGACGCCGGCGGCCCCCGCCGT
>NZ_JBEORT010000068.1:0-37280 GCF_040302425.1 Streptomyces sp. NPDC126497 | reverse complement strand
GGGCCGCCCGCCACCACCGGCGGGCGGCCCCGGTGCGCGCGGGTTCAGTCCGTGCCTCCCGGGCGTTCGCCCTTCGGGCCGCGGCCGCGTTCCGTGCGCGGGCCGCGGCTGCGCAGGCCTTCGCCCTCCCGCAGTTCCTCGTTGGCGGCCGCGTTGGCGTCCTGGTCGGAGATTCCGGAGTCCTCGGCGTCCTTGCGGAGCCGGGCCCGGCGGGTGTCGTACTTCTTGCTTCCGGGTTCGGGCACGACGATCACCTCCGTCCCGCCGGGTCCCCGCCGCCCGTGAGGGGCAAACGCTCAGCCGCCGGACCACCGGCACAGCAGCCGGAACGCCGCGAAGAGGGTGGGCGGCCACACCGCGGCGAACGCCCAGATCGCCCACGGGGCCGAGGTGACGATGCCGGTCACCATCAGCGCGACGGACACCGCGAGCAGGACGGCCACGGTCCGGCCGTGCGGACGGTAGGACGCGACGCGCACCAGCAGGCGCGTCAGGTCCGGTCCCCTGCGGACCGTGAACGTGCGCAGCCGCCGGTCCAGCCGGCGGTCGCGGCTGAGCGCCCGCTCGATCCCGTCCAGGATGTGCTGTTCGTGCTCGGGGAGCCGACCGACGGACACCGCCTCTCCTCCCATGACCGCGAAGGCGTGGACTTCCGTGTGCCCGCCGCGCGTTCCGCCTAACCGGCGCCGGCGCGCGGCGCCAGCGCCTCCACCAGCCGGTCGGCCCCGTCCGGCACCCGTCCCTCGCGGAACGCGTCGCGGATCTGCCGGGCGGCCACCCGGCCCGAGGTCAGACACCAGTCCCACCACCGTTCCAGCCCGCGCGCGTCCAGCCGCTCGGCGGCCAGCAGCGCGGGCCAGCCGCAGGCGCGGGCCTGGGCGGTCACCTTGGCGCCGCCCGCCACCGGGTCCACCGCCAGCACCGGCGTGCCGGCCCGCAGCGCCAGCACCAGCCCGTGCAGCCGGTCGGTGACGACGAGGTCGAGCCGGGCCAGGACCGACTGCACCTGCGCCGGTGTCGCGCTCAGGCGCCAGTCACGGGTGTCCAGCCGGGTCTCCAGCTCCAGCCGGGCGCAGTCCTTCCCGGCCAGCCAGCGCGTCACCCGCTCCGCGACCCGCCCGTGCCGCCGCCGCTCCCCGTACTCCTGCTGCCCGTGGGTGAGGATCACCCCGACCACCGGGCGCGCGGGCACCGCCGGGGCCCGGGCCGCCAGGTCCTCGGAGGGCTCGCCGCCGGGGGCGTCCCGCGCCAGCACGCGGTGGAAGCCGGTCACGGCCGCGTCGTCCGGGTCGATCACCGAGGTCCCCACGGCGATCCGCACGCAGTGCGCGAAGCGCCGGTGCAGCTCCTCGAGCTGCGGCCCGTGCAGCGGCCCGCACACGAACACCAGATGCGAGTAGTCGCCGGGCCGCACGTCGTCGAAGTGCGGCGCCTTCGGCCGGAAGCCGGGGCTCCACACGACGTCGTACGCCATCCCGGCGCCCCGCAGCACCTCCTCCACCCGGCGCAGCGCCAGCACGTCCCCGGCGGTCGCCTCCCCCTCGCGGAAGCTGAACCACCCGGTCAGCAGGATCCTGCGCGGCCCCGGCCGCTCCCGTCCCTCCACAGTGCGCCCCGAGTGCCCCGCTCCGGCGGGACGCAACCGGCACCGCGCACCGGCGGCCATCGAGGACAGGACCTGTCCTCGATGGCCGCTAGCGTACGGGCATGACGACGACGAAGCGGGTGCTCGGCACACGGGCGCTGAACCGGGCCACCCTCGCACGGCAGTTGCTGCTGGAGCGCTCGCCGATGTCCGCCGAGGAGGCGGTCGGGCACCTGGTCGGGCTCCAGGCGCAGAACGTCAAGCCGCCCTACTACGCGCTCGCCGCCCGCCTCGACGGCTTCACCCCCGAGGCGCTGTCCCGGCCGATGGCCGACCGGGCGGTCGCCCGCCTCGTCACCCTGCGCTCGACCATCCACACCCACACCGCCCGCGACTGCCTCACCCTGCGGCCGCTGGTGCAGCCCGCCCGCGACCGCGAGCTGACCCAGTTCCGCACCGGACTGGCGGGCGTCGACCTGGACCGGCTCGCCGCCCTCGCCCGGGAACTCGTCGAGGCCGAACCGCGCACCATGAAACAGCTGCGCGAGGCCCTGCTGAAGGAGTGGCCCGACGCCGACCCGCAGTCCCTCTCCGTCGCCGCCCGCTGCCGGCTCCCCCTGGTGCAGATCACCCCGCGCGGACTGTGGGGCCGCAGCGGCCAGGTCACGCTCACCACCGCCGAGCACTGGCTGGGCAGGCCCGCCGAGCCGGCGCCGGCCCCCGACGACACCGTGCTGCGTTACCTCGCCGCCTTCGGACCGGCCTCCGTCAAGGACATGCAGACCTGGGCCGGACTGACCCGGCTGCGCGCGGCCTTCGAACGCCTCCGCCCCCGGCTCCTCACCTTCCACGACGAGGCCGGCGTCGAGCTCTTCGACCTCCCGGACGCGCCCCGCCCCGACCCGGACACCCCGGCCCCGCCGCGGTTCCTGCCCGAGTTCGACAACCTGCTCCTCTCCCACGCCGACCGCACCCGCGTCGTACCGCCCGAGCACCGGGGCCGCCACTGGCGGGGCAACATCGCCTACCGCACGCTCCTCGTCGACGGCTTCCTCGCGGGGCTGTGGCGGCTGGACGAGGACGCCCTCGTCGTCGAGCCGTTCGGCCGGCTCGACGGGCGACAGCGGGCGGAGGTCGTCGCCGAGGGGGAGCGGATGCTCCGGGTGATGCACCCGGGGACCGCGCACGACATCCGCTTCGGGACCGTGCGGGAGTGAGCCCGGGCGTGGAGAGGGGGCGTTGCGGGCTGCTCGTGGAAGCTCGCAACGCCCCCTGGACTGCTACCCGAGGGGTACTCGGGAATCCACGGGGGTGTGCGTCACCCGCCGGCCTTCGCGGTCGTCGGGCCGCCGACGGCCGGCCGCGGGGCGGCGCCGGCGGAGGAGATCGGTGCCGCGGCGGCCGGGACGGTGACGGTGGCCTGCGGGGCGCGGGTGAGCCCGGACATGGGTCTCCTCACGGGTGGCCGGTGGGGGGAATCGCGCGAGGCGGGGGCCGGGCACGAGGCCTCGGAACCGGCCCCGTGTGCCCGGCGAGCGGCACGCCGTTACGGTACGGCCCGAAGCGCGCTCGTCCCCATGAGGGAACCCCCTAAGGAGCGGGGGCAGGGAAAACCCTCGATCGCCCCTGCGGCGCCCCCTGGGCTACGGCGTGCGGCGGCCCGCCGCCAGACGGACGATGTCGACCCGGGAGCGGATGCCCAGCTTGCGGTAGACCCGGGTGAGGGTGGCCTCGACGGTCTTGACGCTGATGAACAGCCGGCCGGCGATCTCCCGGTTGGTGGCCCCCTCCATCACCAGCGCGGCGACCTGCCGTTCCATCGCGGCCAGCCCGTCCAGGGCGCCCGGCGCGGCGGAGGGCGCGGTCTGCGTCTCCGCGGGACCGGCGGCCACGGCCCGCTCCACCTGGCGCAGCCACGGCAGCGCGCGGCAGCGCCGGAACAGCCGGGCGGCCTCGTCGTACGCCCCCGGCGTCCGCCCGCGCAGCCGGGCCAGCGCGAAGGCGGCCCGCGCCTCCTCCAGGCCGTACCCCAGCGTGCCGAGCCGCTCCTGCGCCGACGCCAGCTGCGTCTGCGCCCCCTGGCGTTCCCCGCGTGCCGCGCGCACCAGCGCCTCGGCGCGGTCGAGCACCGCCAGGACGCTCGCACGGTTCAGGCGCAGCGCGTGCACGCGGGTGACGTCGATGAGCTCCTGCGCCTCCCCGGGCTCCCCGATCCGCACCAGTGCCTCGGCGAGGTCGCCCTGCCAGCGGCCCCGCGCCGGGTCGTTGACGCCCATGCCCTGCTCCAGCTCCCGCACCCGGCGCAGCGAACGGGCCGCGGCCTGCGCGTCGCCCGCCACCAACTGGGCGTAGCCCAGGGCGGCCAGGGCGAGGGAGAGGTACAGCTGGTCGCCGTCCACCTCGGCGTGGTCCGCCGCCTCGCGGGCCAGCGCCAGCGCACGCTCCACGTCGCCGCCCGACGCCTCCGCGAGCGAGGCGAGCATGGCGGAGGCGCTCTCGCCGATCCCGGAGTCGCGGGCCAGCCGCAGGCTCTCGCGGGCCAGGTCCAGGGCCCGGCCGCAGTGCCCGAAGCGCAGTTCGGTGTCGGCGAGCAGCCGCGAGAAGTGCACCTCGCTCTCCACCATGCCGCGCCGCCGCGCCTCCCCCAGCAGCGCCGTGATGGCCGTACGGGCCTGGGGCAGCTGGTCGCTCATCAGCAGCCAGCGGAACCTCGCCATGGCGGCCCCGTTGTGGTGGCAGGCCACGTCGGGGTCCTGGGGCTCCTGGAGCGCCCGCTGGATGGTCACGGGGGCGTCCGGGTGGCCCATCAGGGTCTCGGTGGACGACTGGAAGGCGAGCGCCATCAGCTCGGTGCGCCGGTCCCCGCCCCGCGCGGCCAGCTCCGCCGCGTGCGCGGCCTCCTGGCGCGACTTGGCGAAGTCGCCGTCCACCACCACCTCCCGCCAGGCCAGCTGGTAGTGGACCAGCGCCAGCAGCCGGGGGTCGTCGCCGGCGTCGGCCAGCACCTGCGGGAACACGGCGTCGACCTCGCCGAGCGCCTGCCCGGCCGCCTCGATGACCACCATCCACGCCCGCACCCGCTCCGCCGGCACCGTCGCCCGGGTCAGCACCTCGCGCGCTATGTCCCGGGCCAGGTCCACCTCGCCCGCCGTGATCGCGTCCTCGGCGGCCTGCAGCCGCCGCTCGTCCGGGCCCGGCTCGCCGTCGGCCGGGGTGTGCCGGGCGGCGAGCAGCCCGAGCGAGGCGGCGACCGAGGGCGCCCCCCGGTCCCGGGCCAGCGCGGCGGCCTCGGCGAGCCGGGCCGCCACCTCCGGATCGGGGCCGGTGGCGGCCAGTGCCAGGTGCCGGGCCCGCTCGATGGGGTCGGAGGCCGCCGTGGACAGCGCCGTGTGCACCGCCCGCCGCTCCCGCGCCGGGGCCTCCGCGTACAGGGCGGCCGAGATCAACGGGTGCGCGAACCGCAGCGCCGGTTCCTCCGGGTCCGTCGCCAGCAGCCCCAGCGCGGTGGCCTGCGCGGTCTCCGCCTCGGCGTTGTCCCGGCCGGCCGCGTGCAGCAGCGCCAGGGTGGGGCGGGCGCCCGCGCTGGCCACCAGCAGGGTGCGGCGCGCCTCGTCCGACAGCATCTCCAGCCGGCTGAGGACGAGCGCCCGCAGCGAGGTCGGCACCGGCAGCGGCTCGCCCGGCCGGGGCCGGGCGGGGCTCTCGGCGAGGGCGCGGCCCAGTTCGAGGGCGAACAGCGGGTTGCCGCCGCTGGTGCGGTGGATGTCACGGGTCGTGGAACGGGACAGCCCGGTGTAGCCGCGGTGGTCGAGCAGCGCGGACACCTGGGTCCGGGAGAACGGGCCCAGCCGCACCGCGAGCGTGTCCGGCGGGCAGGCGCGCAGATGACGGTCGTACTCCTCGCCGTCCGTGCGCACCGCGCACAGCAGCCGCACCGGGGTGTCGCCGAGCCGCCGGGCGGCGAAGCCGAGGAGTTCGGCACTGGCCGAGTCCAGCCACTGGAGGTCGTCGGCGACCACGAGGACCGGCCCCTCGGCGGCCAGCGCCCGCAGCGTGGAGAGCACCGCGAGGCGCAGCGCGAGGCCGTCCCGCTGGAGGGTGGACTCGCCGCGTCCGGTGAGCGCCGACTCCAGGGCGGAGCGCTGGGCGGCCGGCAGCCGGGCGGAGACCCGGTCGAGGACCAGACCGAACAGATCGGCCAGCGCCAGGAACGGAAGATGGGATTCGGACTCCGTGGCCGAGCAGCGCAACACCGTCCCCGCGGCCCCGGCGTTTTCCGCCGCGAGTGCCCGCAGCACGGTCGACTTTCCTATTCCGGCGGGGCCGTGGAGCAGCACGCTGCCCCCACGGGCGAGCTGCTCCCGCGCCTCGGAGTACAGCTCGTCCCGTCCTATGACCAGGTCGGGGCGGCACCTGGCAGGCTCCTTGAAGTCCCGTCGCACGGTCACCGCTCCCCTCCGTGTGGCGTGTCCTGGCCAATATTAGGCACCAGGCCCCTCAATTCCGGGCGGACCGTGCAGTGAGGCAAATTACAGCGGACCGGACGACGGTAAATCCGAAGTCGTAGCGCTGGTAATACCCGTCCCGGGAAAACATCGCAAATCCGCCGGGCGGCCGCCCCGCCCGGCGGGCCGCGGCCACGGCCCGCCGGGCGGACACGGGTCCAGGGCCCACTCCTGCTCCACTGACCGGAAACGGTGGTGGGACCCGCGTCACGGACTGCACGATGGCGGGGAGCCGCCCGGCAACGGTCCGGCACGAGGAGGAGACATGACGACGGCGACGGAGGAGTTCCGCAGGGCCCGGGACTTCCTGCTGGAACACCGCGAGGACTACGCCACCGCCCACCGGGGCTTCGCCTGGCCCCGCCCCGAGCGGTTCAACTGGGCCCTCGACTGGTTCGACGTGATCGCGGACGGCAACGACCGCACCGCCCTGCACCTCGTCGAGGAGGACGGTGAGGAGACCCGGCTGTCCTTCGCGGCCCTCGCCCGCCGCTCCGACCAGGTGGCCAACTGGCTCCGGCAGCGGGGCGTGGCCGCCGGGGACCGGGTGCTGGTGATGCTCGGCATCCAGGCCGAGCTGTGGGAGACCGCCCTGGCCGCGATGAAGCTGCGCGCCGTGGTCATCCCGGCCACCCCGCTGCTCGGCCCCGCCGACCTGCGCGACCGCGTCGAGCGGGGCCGCGTCCGCCAGGTGATCGCCCGCGCCGCGGACACCGCGAAGTTCGACCGGGTGCCCGGCGACTACACCCGGATCGCGGTGGGGGAGGGGGCGGGCGGGAGCTGGCAGCCGTACGCGGACACCCACGGCGCCGCCGAGCACTTCGCGCCCGACGGGCCCACCCTCTGCGACGACCCGCTGATGCTGTACTTCACCTCCGGTACCACCGCCCGCCCCAAGCTGGTCGAGCACACCCACACCTCGTACCCGATCGGCCATCTGGCGACCATGTACTGGATCGGCCTGCTCCCCGGCGACGTGCACCTCAACATCTCCTCGCCCGGCTGGGCCAAGCACGCCTGGTCCAACCTGTTCGCCCCGTGGAACGCCGAGGCGACCGTCTTCCTGCACCACTACACCCGCTTCGACGCGTCCCGCCTGATGGCCGAGATGGACAAGGCCGGCGTCACCACCTTCTGCGCCCCGCCCACCGTGTGGCGCATGCTCGTCCAGGCCGACCTGGCGCAGCTGCGCACCCCGCCCCGCGAGGCCGTCGCCGCCGGCGAACCCCTCAACCCCGAGGTCGTCGAGCAGGTCCGGCGCGCCTGGGGCGTCACCGTCCGGGACGGCTTCGGCCAGACCGAGACCGCCGTGCAGGTCTCCAACAGCCCCGGCCAGGTCCTCAGGACCGGCTCCATGGGCCGGCCCAGCCCCGGCTACCGCGTCGAACTCCTCGACCCGGTCTCCGGGGCCCCCGGCGCCGCCGAGGGCGAGATCGCGCTCGACCTCTCCGACCGCCCGGTGGGCCTGATGACCGGCTACCACGGCGACCCCGACCGCACGGCCGAGGCGATGGCCGGCGGCTACTACCGGACGGGCGACATCGGCTCCCGCGACGAGGACGGGTACATCACCTACGTGGGGCGCGCGGACGACGTCTTCAAGGCGAGCGACTACAAGATCAGCCCCTTCGAGCTGGAGAGCGCCCTGCTGGAGCACGAGGCGGTCGCCGAGGCGGCCGTGGTGCCCGCCCCGGACGAGCTGCGGCTGGCCGTCCCCAAGGCGTACGTCGTGCTCGCGGAGGGCTGGCAGCCCGGCCCGGACACCGCGAAGGCGCTCTTCGAGCACTCCCGTGAGGCGCTCGCCCCGTACAAGCGGATCCGCCGCCTGGAGTTCGGCGAGCTGCCCAAGACCGTCTCCGGCAAGATCCGCCGCATCGAGCTGCGCGAGGCCACGGCCGCCGGCTCCACCGACGAGTACCGCGAGGAGGACTTCCGGTGAGGGACGGGGCGTTCCACGGCACGTCGGCGCACGCGGCCGGCGGCGTGGGCGGGCGGAGCGCGGCCCGCGCCCCGGCGCCGGTCAGCCCGCGCCCCCGCACCCGCCGCCCCCGCCCCCGCAGCTGAGGGGAGCGCCGCCACCGCCGTAGGTGCCGCGGCCGGAGGAGTGGCGGAAGCCCTTGTCCCTGATCCCGACCCGTTCGGTCAGCCCCGCCCGGAGGGCGAAGCGCGGTACGAGGACGCGCAGGGCGGGCTTGCCGTGCAGGGCGACGGCGAGCAGCTTCCGGTCGTCGGACAGGGCGTGCCTGCTCGACGGCACCGGGAACGCCTTCCGCAGGACGGCCACCCGCCTGCGGGCGGCCCTGGTCGGCCGGAGCGGCACGGCGCGCATCATCCCCGCGTCCGCCAGCCCGACCCGGACCTCGGCCAGCGCCCAGCGGACGTCCGGGTGCCGGAGCAGCTCCCGTATTTCGGAGGGCTCCTCCAGACAGTGGTGGACCGCGCTCTCCAGGTACAGCGCGCGCACCTCGCTCGTGAGGGCGTCCACCCGCCCCACGGCGACCTCGGCCGCCACGTCCAGCGAGACCCCCGGCGGCGGCAGCGGCGGCAGGGCCCGCCCCGCCTCCCCGTCGACCGCCCGGATCGTGCCCGGCGCGCCCGCCTCGACGGCGCCCCGCAGGTGCAGGGCGACGACGGCCACCGTGACCGCGGCGCGCGGCCCCCCGGCCAGCAGGGCGATCTCGTGCGGCGTCCCGTGGACGCGCCCGGTGTCGGTCATGACGGGACACCTCCTCGACAGGGGCCCGCCGCCCCCGTGCCGGCGGGCCCCGTGTGCCAGGAGTGTGCCCGCACCAGGCGGTGGCCGAAGCCTTCCGGGGCCGTCTTCGGAGGTTCATTTGAGGGTTGCGTAGCCGGGCTACGGCCGATGCCGTAGCGGCGCTCAGGCCGTCTCGTGGTGCTCGGACAGTCCCGGCCAGTCGTCGGGGCCGCCGCCCTGCCACTCGATCAGGTCCGTCCCCTCGACGTCGGTGACGTACAGGTCGGCCAGCCGCAGGATCTCGCCCACGTCGTCGACGTGCGTGGCGATGCCCAGCGTGTCGTCGCCGGAGGTGACCCGCCGCGAACCGTCCAGGGCCGGCGAGTGCACCACGATGTGCGGATGCTCCGTGGGGTGTGCCATGCCCCCAGGCTGCTGCGCACCGGACGGATCCGCACCCCGGACGCGGGCGGGACCGTCCGCGTCCGGGCGCCGCAGGGGGGCGGGGACCCCGGGGCGTACGGGGGCCGTACGGGGCGCCGCGGGCCGTGCGTGAGCCGCCGGGCCCCGCCCGGCTCCGCGGCGGTTCCGGGGACCGCGCCGCCCGCCCGTACCCCACCGCCGACGACCTGTACGCCACCGGTGACGCCGCCACGGCCGGCCGACCCGGTGGCCGCGCTGGTCCTCGGCGCGGCGGCCCCGGTCACCGCGTCCTTCGTCGACGGCCGTCAGATCGTGGGGAACGGCCATCTGCTCACCGCCGACGAGGACGAGATCGCCCGCTCCACCCGTACGGAGGCCCGGCGGCTGGCCCGGATCGCCGCACGGGGCTGAGCACCCCGGCGCGGCCGGCGGGCCGGGTGAGCGCGGGTTGACCCTCCCCTTACGTCAGGCTCGAGACTTCGGGCCGAGGAAAGGGGCGGGCGGGTGAGCTATTCCGTGGGGCAGGTCGCGGCCTTCGCCGGGGTGACGGTGCGGACGCTGCATCACTACGACAAGGCGGGGCTGCTCTCGCCCGGTGACCGCAGTCCCGCCGGCTACCGGCTCTACGGCGAGGCCGACCTGGTGCGTCTGCAGCAGATCCTCTTCTACCGGGAGCTGGGCTTCTCCCTCGACGAGATCGCCGAGATCTTCGCGGACCCGCAGGCGAACGCCCTGGAGCACCTGCGGGCCCGGCAGCGGAAGTTGGAGGAGGAGATCGCCCGGCTGCAGCGGCTGGCCGAGGTGGCGCAGCGGGCGATCGAGGTCCAGCGGACCGGGGTGCCGTTGACCCCGCAGGAGCGCTTCGAGGTCTTCGGCGAGATCACCTTCGACCTGAGCTACGCCACCGAGGCGGAGCTGAAGTGGGCGCACTCGGCGGGGCGGCGTGAGGCGATGGAGCGCGCGGACGCCCACACCAAGGAGGACTGGCGTCGGCTCATGGGTGAGGCCGCCGCCTGGCGCGCGGAGCTGCTCACGGCCTTCGACCAGGGGGAGCGGAGCGACGGCGAGCGGGCCATGGACCTCGCCGAGGAGCACCGCCTGCACATCTCACGCTGGTTCACCTCCTGCCCGTTCGACATGCATCGGCGCATCGCGGACGACTTCGCCGCCGACCCGCGCGCCTTCGCCCTGGTCGTACCGCCCTCGCAGCAGCGCCCGGGTCTGGCCGCCTACCTGCGCAGGGCGGTCCACGCCAACGCCGCCCGCCGCACGGGCGGCCGTACCGACCCCGAGGAGAACCGATGAGGATCCTGATCGCCGCGGCCGGATCGCGCGGCGACGTCGCGCCCTACACGGGCCTGGGAGCCGCACTGCGCCACGCCGGACACGACGTCACCCTGGCCGCCACGGACGCCTTCGCCCCCCTGGCACACGGTGCCGGACTGGCCTTCCGCTCCCTGACCGCCGATCCAGGCGGGCGCGGCGCCGTCACCGACAGGCGCGAACTGATGCGCAGCGCCGCCGCGTTCATCGCCGAACTGGGCCAGGGCTTCGCCGACGCGATGACCGAGGGCACGGATCTGCTCCTGCTGTCGACCACCACGGCCCCGCTCGGCTGGCACCTGGCCGAGGCCACGGGCACACCGAGCCTGGGGGTGTACCTCCAGCCCACCGCACCCACCGGCGACTTCCCGCCCGTCGTCACCGGCTCACGCTCGCTGGGCCGCCCGGCCAACCGGCTGGCCGCACGCTTCGCGCTGCGCATGACCGACCGCCTCTACGCACAGGCGGTCGCGCGCCTGCGCCACCGGCTCCGACTGCCTCCCCTCCCCGCCGCCCGGATGCGCCGGCGACAGGAGCGGGCGGACTGGCCCGTCCTGCACGGCTTCAGCACCGCCCTGGTGCCCCGCCCCTCCGACTGGCGCCCCGGCCTGCGGGTCGTGGGCAACTGGTGGCCCCACCACGAGGCGACCGAACGGCTCCCCGCGCCGGTGGAGGACTTCCTGGACGCCGGCCCCCGGCCCGTCCTCATCGGCTTCGGCAGCATGGCGGGCGGCCACGGAGAACGGCTGAGCGACCTCGCGGCGCGCGCCCTGCGCCGTGCCGGACTGCGCGGCATCCTCCAGACGGGAAGCGCCGGGCTCACCGCCGACGGCGACGACCTCCTCACCGTCGGGGACGTACCGCACGCCCTGCTGTTCCCGCGCCTGGCCGCGGTGGTCCACCACGCCGGAGCCGGCACCGCCGCGGCCGCGTTGCGCGCCGGGGTGCCGGCGGTCCCGGTGCCGGTCACCGCCGACCAGCCGTTCTGGGCGAAGCGACTCGCCGCCCTCGGCGCCGCGACCGAGCCGATCCCCTTCGGGTCCCTCACCGCGGAACGGCTCGCCGACGCCCTCGGCCGTGTGGTGGGGCGGCAGACGTACGCGCGGGCCGCCGCGACGGCGGCCCGGCACCTGGCGACCGAGGACGGAGCGGGCGACGTCCTCAAGACCGTCGAGCAGCTGACCGGGAGGTGACGCCGACGCCTTCCCGTCCCACCTTGGCCTGGCGGCCGGTCGCACGCTACGCCGACCGGGTCGCCGCGACCTCCTCCCGCAGCCGGGGCAGCATCGTGTGGTACACGCCCGGGCACAGCGTCCCGCCGTACTCCTTGTGGCCGTGGAGCTGCGCGGAGGGGATGCCGTACTGCGCGCACACGTACGCGCACAGCGTCACCAGGACGTCCCACTGGGCGTCCGGCGGCACCGCGCCCGCGTGGTACGCGCCCTCGCAGGCGATGCCGACGGCCTGCTCGTTCTGCCCGGAGGTGTGGGAGCCGAGCACGAAGTCCCGGCCTCCGGTGAGCGCCCGGAGGCTGCCGTGCCGGCCCTCGGTGATCCAGCCGCCCCGGCTGACCAGGAAGTGGTAGCCGGTGTCGACCCAGTTGTTCTTGTCCAGGTGCAGGTCCTGCACCCAGTGGGCGTGGGCGTGCGCCCGGGCGCGGGAGAAGTCGGAGCTGTTGGCGCTCACCGTGTGGTGGACGACGATCCGGCTCGGCCGGTACCGCAGGAGGCCGATGGCCCCCCGTGGGGAACGGGCGCCCCAGGCCGCGGTGGAGTCGACGTCCAGCTTCATGGTGTCGGCGTCGCGTGCGTGCGCGGTGCCCGGCAGGGCGGTGACGGCGGTCAGAGAAGCCGCGCCGGAGAGCAGGAGACGGCGCCGGAGGGCGTTCTCGGGACGCACGATCACTCCTCGGGGACGGAGGCGGGGTGGGGAGGTGGAGGAGCCGGCGGACGGGCGCCGGCTCCACCGTGTGATCGCGCGTCAGGTGTTGTTGGCGAGTGCCAGCAGCCGGTCGCGGGAGCCGTTGAACTTGTCGCGGTCCACGTCGCCGGAGACGCCGGAGACCGAGCCGGTGCTGGTGTACTGCCACGCCGTCCAGGTGGGGAAGCCGCTGGGGATGGTCGGGGAGGAGGCGGAGGTCCAGTGCGCCACCCACAGCGGGCTCCTGGACGCCATGCCGGTCCAGTTGCCGGTGCAGGTGTTCCACCAGCTCGCCGTCGTGTAGATGACGACGTCCCGGCTCGTGCGCGCCTTGTACGTGGTGTGGAAGTCGCTGATCCAGGTGCGCATCTGCGTGGTGGACAGGCCGTAGCACATCGCCCCGTACGGGTTGTGCTCGATGTCCAGGACGCCGGGCAGCGTCAGGTTGTCCCGTGACCAGCCGCCGCCGTTGGCGGCGAAGTAGGCCGCCTGGGTGGCCCCGGTGGAGGCGTTGGGGAGCGCGAAGTGGTACGCGCCGCGGATCACGCCCGCGGCGTGCGCGGCGGGGTAGTTGGTGTTGAAGCGGGGATCCTTGTACGTGGTGCCCTCGGTCGCCTTCATCCAGGCGAACTGGATGCCGGCGTTGCGCACCGAGGTCCAGTTGATGCCGCCCTGCCAGTTCGAGACGTCGATGCCCTGCACGCCGTCGGTGGGGGCGAGCAGGTCCCGCGGCGGCTCCTCGGCGGGGACGCCCTCGTGGATGCGGGTGCCGACGCCCATGTAGGCCTGGCCGGGCTTCACGTTGAGGGGGTGCGGGTCGGGCTGCGGTGCCGCGTTCGCGACGCCGGGGGTGGTGGCCGTGAGCGCCAGGGCGGCGCCGAGGACACCGAGCGCGGTGGCCGCCCGTCTTCCGGGGCGGGAGACGTGGGGGAGTACCTGCATGGGCTTGCCTCCTGGCACATGTGGGGATGAGAAGGAGGTGACGTCGGCCGCTGCCACCTGGGCGGTTCCGTATTTCTTGACGTGCACGCGTCATTAATGACACACGTGGGCTCACGGCCTGTAAAGAGTTTCCCGTTCTCTCCGGTGGTCTGATCCACTGTAGGAGCGGATGGCCAGGAAACGCGGGAGCCGAACGGAGGAAACTTTCATCGGATGAAAGGAGAACCGGGCTCCGGTTTCCCGGAGCCCGGCCCGGGACTCAGCCCCTCCGTTCCTGTCGGCGCGCCCCGAGCGTCAGCGCGGTCAGCCCCAGCGCACCCGCGGCGATCACGGCTGCCACGCGGAAGGCCAGCTGGTACCCCTCGGCCGTCGCCGGTACCACCCCGGTGCCCCCGGCGAGCAGCCCGTCCGTCCGGCTCGACGCGAGCACCGACAGCGCGGCGAGACCCAGCGAACCACCCACCACCTGAGTGGTGTTGAACAGCCCGGAGGCGAGCCCCGCGTCCTCCTCCCGCACCCCCGACATGGCGAGCCCGGTCAGTGCGGGCATCGCGGCGGCGAACCCCACGGCGAGCAGCAGGATCGGCGGCAACACATCCGTGACGTACGTGCCGCCCACGGGCGCCCGGCTCAGCAGCGCCATCCCGGCGGTGATCAGCACCAGCCCGGACAACAGCACACGGTGGGCGCCGAACCGGCCCACGACCCGCGCGGACAGACCCAGCATCAGCACGCCGATCGCGACCGGCGCGGGCAGGAAGGCGAGGCCGGTGGCCAGCTCGCCGTATCCCAGGACCCGTTGCAGATACAGCGCGCCGATGAACTGGAAGCCGTACATCGTCGCGATCATCAGCATCTGTACGGCGTTCGCCCCGCTCAGCAGCCGTGAGCGGAACAGCCCGAGTCGCAGCAGCGGACGCGCGGCGCGGGCCTGGCGGAGGGTGAACGCCACGAGGAGCGCCAGGGCGAGCGCGGACAGGAGCAGGGTGCGGGACGGGCTCCGCTGACCGGTGCCGACGATGACGTACACGGTGAGCATCAGCGCGCCGGTGATCAGCGCGGCCCCCGGATGGTCGGCGCCCCGGACGGCCCCCGTACCGGAGTCCGGTCGGTCGGGGGCCATGACACGGACCGCCGCCACCAGCGCGACGACACCGATCGGCAGGTTGATCAGGAAGATCCAGTGCCAGCCCAGCGCCTGCGTCAGCGCCCCGCCGAGGAACGTGCCGAGCGCTCCGCCCGCCGCTCCCACGGCGCTGAACACCGCGATGGCCCTGGCCTGCTCGCGCCCCTCGGGAAACAGCGCCACCACCATCCCCAGCACCACCGCCGACGTCATGGCCCCGCCGACGCCCTGGACGGCACGTGCCGCGATCAACACGGTCCGGTCGTCCGCCACCCCGCACAGCACGGAGGCCGCGGTGAACACGGCGAGCCCGGCCGTGAACATCCGCTTCCGGCCCACCAGATCGCCGAGTCGGCCGACGAGCAGCAGCAGGCCGCCGAACGGGATGAGATAGGCGTTGACGACCCAGGCCAGCCCCGGCGCGCTGAAGCCGAGGTCGCCTTGGATCGCCGGCATGGCGACCGTGACGATGTTGCCGTCCAGAATCGTCATCAGCGTCCCCGCGCACAGCACGGCGAGGGACGCCCAGCGGGAGTACGTTCGTGGCGGTGCCGGCGGTGCGGGTGACTCCGTAGGGGTCGACATGGGGTGCGGCCTCCATTTTCTGCCCGAATCCCAAAGGTGCACGACTTGTAACGGGGTACATCGTGAGTGACCATGGGAGGCGCCGTAAGGAGGCAGTCCGATGTCCCAGAGGAACACCGGTGTTACGCCGCAGGTGGTGAACGCGCACGCGTGCCCGGTGCGGGAGGTTCTTGACAGGGTCGCCGGGAAGTGGAGCGTGCAGATCCTGGTGGCGGCGGCGCACGGCCCCATCCGGTTCACCGAACTGGAGCGCGGCATCGAGGGCATCAGCCGCCGCATGCTGACCCTCACCCTGCGCCACCTGGAGCGCGACGGGCTGGTCAGCCGTACCGTCCATCCGACGGTGCCGCCGAAGGTGGAGTACGCACTCACTCCGGCGGCGGACGAGTTGTACGAGACCCTGCTGCGGCTGACGGACTGGGCCGAGCGCCACCGTCTCTACATCGCCGAGTCGCGGGCGGCCTACGACGCCGGCCGCGAGGCCGACCCGGTCGACGTGTAGCGCGTCCTACAGCCCGAACAGGGCCGGGTCCTTCGCGAGGTCCCGGAAGACGTCCTGGGGGTTCGGCACGAGCTTGCGCCGCTTGAGGTCCAGCAGACCGCCCACCGCCGTGATCTCGGCCGCCACGGTGCCGTCCGCCCTGGTGATCGTCTGTTCGATGGTGAAGACCTTGCCGCCGCCCCAGGTGAAGACGCAGCTCACGTCGGCCTCGTCACCGGCGAGGAGCTCCCGCTTGTAGCGGATGGTGGTCTCCAGGGCGACCGGCCCCACACCCTGGGAGATGAGGCCGGACTGGGTGATCCCGGCCTCCTGGAGCAGCGACCAGCGCGCGTGCTCCGCGTAGTTGAGGTACACGGCCTGGTTGAGGTGGCCCTGCACGTCGGTCTCGTACCCGCGCACGGTCACCCGGACGGAAAACGGCTCGCTCATCGCGTCTGTCCCTCTCACGCCTGATCGGTTGGTCGCCCGAGCCACCGATCCTGGCATGCTCCTCATACGCGGCGCGGGGAGGCCAGCAGATAGCGCGCCCGGGTCCTCGGCTCCGTGTACTCCCCGACCTGCCAGCCGGCCCCCTCCAAAGTGGCCGCGCAGGCCCGCAGCGCCCCGCCGTCCGGCTCGTGCACGGCGACCGCCTCGGGCTGCGGGGTCTCCCGCACCCGGTAACCGCCGTCCCCGGCGTCCGCACCGGCCGGCCGGTGTCCGGCGGCCTCCAGGGCGAGCGCGGCGGCCTGCACCAGGTGCGAGCGCTCCCAGCCGCACGGCCGGTCGGTCGACCCGTCGGCGTTGGTCATCCGGCGCAGCTCCAGCATGCCCTGCCAGGCGCCGCGCACCTCCCGCAGCCGGGCGGGGCCCGACTCCGGAGCGGAGCGCTCACCGCCGACCCGCGCGGCGAAGACCCCGGTCGCGGCCGGCGCCTCCACCTGGGCGGGCTCCGGCTCCGCCCCCGCCTCGCGCGCCCGGTGCCCCGCCGGGGTCAGGAAGTGGTCGTGCGGCGGCCTCGGGTGCCGGAACGCGAGCCCGTGCTTCACCAGCGCGGCGAGCTGCGCCGGCGTACCCCTCAGCCGCCCGGTCCCGGGATCGGCGGCCTCGACGAGGCGGCGCTGTGGGGCGGTGAGCGGTCGGGTCATCGGCGTCCCGAGGCGTACGGGAGGAAGGCGGCCCACTGGTGGGGAGCGAAGGTGAGGCGGGGGCCTTGTATGTGCTTCGAGTCGCGGACGTGGACGACGTCCGGGGCGGAGGCGACTTCGACGCAGGCAGCGCCGTCGGGGTTGCTGTGGCTGCTCTTGCGCCACACCAACTCGGTGCCTTCACCGATCAAGGGCATCAGACTCATGTCTCTCCAAGCAGTTTCTCGATGTACGTCAGCGACTTTCGAGGGGTGAGGGCCTGAGCCCGGATGATCCCATAGCGCAGTTCGAGGACCTGGATCTCCCTGCGGTCCGAGGTCAATCGGCTGACGAGCTGGATGTCGCTGTGCCCCACGGTGGCGCCGTCCTTGAGCCGCAGCAGGTGGAAGGGGCCATCGAGACCACAGTTGTCCTCGGAGTCCAGCGGCAGTACTTGAATCTCGATGTTCCGCATCCGGCCGACCTCCAACAGCCGTTCGAGCTGGCGCCGCAGGACCATTTTGCCTCCGACCGGTCGTCGCAGCGCAGCCTCATCATGCACGAAGCTGAAAGCCGCGCTCATCTGCCGGCTCTCGATGATCTCCTGGCGGGCCAGTCTGGCGATGACGAGTTCGTCCATCTGCTCCGAGGAGAAGGCGGGCCGCCGCGACTCGAACACTGCCCGCGCGTACTCCTCGGTCTGCAGGAGCCCGTTGACGACGGAGTTGTCGTAGGCGCAGATCTCGACGGCCTCCGCCTCCAACTTCGCCAGGTCGCGCACCTTCTTCGGGAACCGGGCCTTCGTCACATCGTTCTTCAGCCCCGAGATCAGTCCGTCCGCCCCGAGCACCCGGTCCGCCGCGTCGAGGAACTCCTCCGCCGGCGCCCTGCGCCCGCGCTCGACGGACGACACCTGCTCCTCGCTGTACCCGATGTGCGTGCCGAGGGCGGCCTGGGTCAGCTCCGCCCGCTCCCGGCACATCTTGATGACCCGCCCGACGGTCCGCAGGACGGCCGCCGACTCCTCGTCCGCCCCGTAGGGTTCCACGCTCATGTCCCCACACCTCCGTGGGTTCAACACGCGGCGGATGCGGGACGTCACGTGTCGCGCCCCGGACAGGCCCGGACACCTTCCGTACGGTGATCCCGCGTACGGACGACCGCTCTGTTCACGGCGGAACCGGGTGGCCACGCTGAGCGGCATGAACGTCGAGACCGCCCCGGTGGACGAGCACACCGGTCCCGCCCGCCACTTCCGCATCCGCCTCTCGGCCACCGCCCGGGGCGCCCGGCTCGCCCGTCATCTGACGGCGGAGCAACTGGCTTCGTGGGGCCGGCCGTACGACTCCGAGGGCAACCGCACGGCGTCCCTGCTCGTGGCCGAGCTCGCCGCGAACGCCGTGCGGCACGGGCGGGTACGGGGCCGCGACTTCGTCCTGCGCCTGACCCTGTACGCGGAGGACGCCACGCTCCGCATCGAGGTCACGGACGCCCGCCCGGACCGTCGCCCTCCCACCCCCGGCACGCTCACCCCGTCCGAACCCGACACGGAGTCCGGCCGCGGCCTCCTCCTCGTCGAGGCCCTGTCGTCCCACTGGGGCACCACTTGTGGAGACCCGTACACCAAGACGGTGTGGTGCGAAGTCCCGCTGGGGTGACGGCTGCCGCGGAGGGGCGGACAGGTCTCCCCTTCCCGCTGACCGGCCCACGTGCCACTACCTCACGATCCGTCACGCCGGCACCGTGGCGCCCCCACCGGCAACGCGGTCGAGGCAGGGCCCGGGCCGGGAGGCGAGGGGCTCCCTCGGCCTCCGGGAGTAGGTCCTGCGCCCCAGGCGTGGGGCGGCGCCGCTGGCTAGGGTCGATCCCCATGGGAACCACGGAGACCGTTCGTCGCGGTACGGCGGAGCGGGTGCGCGACATTCTCGAGCGGCTCGGTACCGAGCGGGACGTATGGCTGTCGACGGCTCACCCTGATCACGGTCCGCACCAGGTGCCGCTGTGGTTCCTGTGGGACGGGCGTGCGATGTGGATGTGCACCGGCGCCACGTCCGTGACGGCGCGGAACGTCCGCACGGAGCCGCGCGTACGTCTGGCGCTGCCGGACTCCTTCGACGTGGTACTCCTCCAGGGCGAGGCGGAGTGCTTCCCGGACCGGGAGGTGCCCGACGACGCGGCGGAGGCGTTCGCCGACAGGTTCGGATGGGATCCGCGCACGGAAGAGGGTCCCTATCTGTACATACGCGTGGTCCCGAGCACCGTGCGCGCCTGGCGCGGCGAGCCGGAACTGCGCGGACGAGTCGTCATGCGTGACGGGACGTGGCTGGAGTGACTCCTCGGGGCGGTGACCTCGCCTCGGCGGCCCGGCCCTGACCTGCCTGGCCCTGCCCCGGACCGGGAGCGCGCGGCACACCGGCAACGCCCCGGTGGCCGCCCCCGTCCGATGCTCCACGGGAGCACCACGAGCCCCGACTCCCTTTCTACGTACGGGAGAACGGCGCCCAGCGGGAGAGGCCGAAGCCGCTGCCCTCGCGGCGGATCTCGAAGGCGCCGTGGCCGGGCAGGTGGGCGGGGAGCACGAGGGCGTTGTGGTCGGCCGCGTAGGCGAACATCCGTGCCCGGCTGGCGCGGGCGCCGTCCTCGTCCTCCTCGAAGCAGCTGTTGAGGTGCGGCTCGTGGATCTGGATCGCGCCGTGCAGCAGGTCACCCGCGAGGATCGCCCGGTCGCCCCCGGACTCGAGGTGGACGACCGAGGAGCCCGGAGTGTGCCCGGGTGCGGGCTCGAGCCGGAGGTTGGCGTCGATGACGTAGGAGTCGTCCCGGGTCGTGACGAGCCCGGCGTCGATCACCGGCTGGACGCTGTCCTCGTGGACGTTCTGGTTGCCGCGGCCGAACGTGGTGCGGTGCAGGTTCTCCGGGTGCCAGTACTCGACGTCGGTCCGCGGCATCAGGTACGTCGCGCTCGGGAAGGTGGGCACCCAGTCGCGTCCGTCGAGGCGGGTGTTCCAGCCGACGTGGTCGTCGTGCAGGTGCGTGTTGACGACGGGGTCGACGTCCTCCGGCCGGACGCCGGCCGCGGCGAGGTTCTCCAGATAGTTCGTGTTCAGGTACGAACAGATCGGTTGCAGGGGGCGGTACTTGCCGTTGCCCGCACCGGTGTCGATCACGATGACCCTGCCCTCGCTGCGCAGCACCCAGGACTGGGTGGCGACGCGCGTCAGGTCGGTGCGGGCGTCCCAGTGGTCCGGGTCCAGCAGGGCGGCGTGCCGCTGCCATTCCTCCGGGCTGCTGCGGGAACCGCACCAGTCCCTCGTCACCCTCACCGCGGAGCCCGGATCACCCTCCGCCGCGGCCCTGACGGCGCTGCGACAGGCGTGCGGCGCCGTCCCGTGACCCCGGCAGGGGCCGCCCGACCGGTGAACCCGGACCGCCGGAAGGGCGCTGTCAGGGCTGGTCGTGGTTCCGCTCCCAGTCCCAGATCGTGGAGAGCCGGTGGTCGGGCCCGGGGCCGAAGTGGGAGAGCGGACCCACCCGTTCGACGGCCTCCGCGGTGCGTGGGTCCTTCCGGCGCAGGAGGGCGTAGGCCGCGTTGAGCCGGACCGAGGGGTCCTCCTCGTCGAGCAGGGCGAACAGGGCGTCGGCGACGGCCGTCGAGCGGTCCTCGCAGCGTGTGACGGTCTCGGACATCCACGCCCGTACCTCCGCCGCCGGATCCCGGAGCAGCGCGACGACGGCGTCCGTGACCTCGGGGCCGCCGTCGCGAGCGGCGCACAGCGCCCCTCCGGCCGCGGCGCGCACGTGCCAGTCCTCGTCGGCGGCGAGTGCGAGCAGCGCGGCCCGGGCCTCGGCGCCGGGGATCGGGGAAGGGTCCTCCCAGACGATCAGGAGGTCCGGGACCTTGGCCCGGACACGCGGGTCCCGGTGCCCGGCGTACCGCAGTCCCAGTGCGACCGACTCCGGGCGGTCCGCCTCGTCCAGGAGCCGCAGCACCTCGGCGAGGACCTCGGGATCCTCGTCCCCGTCCGTGGCCCAGGAGACGAGCAGGTCCGCCATCTCCTTCTCGTAGGAGTTGCGCCGGCTCAACCACGGGCACCACGCGTACGTCCAGAGGGCGTCGAGGGCGAAGCGGCGTGCCAGGGGCGCGGAGGAGTGGCGGTAGGCCGCCATCGCGGACCACGTCTCCTTGCTGCGGCGTTGGCACAGGACCCACGTCACGGACGACCAGTCGACATGGTCCGGGTCGCCCGGGGCCAGGGCGCGGGCGGCCAGTTCGTCGACGGGCGTGAGGACGCGGAAGGCCCATTCGAGGTTCGTGAGGATCGCGCCGTGCCCGGCGCGGACCGTCGAGCCGTCCTGCGTCAGCTGGGTGACATGGCGGTACTCGTCGTCCATCACCCGGGCCCGGTGCACGGGGCCGGACGCGCCGGTCCTGTCCCGCAGTCCGGCCTCGGCGCCCCGCTCGTACCAGCGCCGGGCCCTGGCGAGCAGCTCCCGCCTCCCGCTCTCCGACAGGCGCACCAGGGGATCGCGGCCCAGGACGGCCGTCACCACGGACGGGGAGCCGCCGTCGACCGCCCGCACCAGCGGCGTGGTCCCGTCCGGCAGCTTCCGGTCGGGATCCGCGCCGCCCTCCACCAGCGCGTCCGCCACCTCCTCGTCGTAGGCGGCGATTGCCCGGCACAGCACCGGCAGCCCGTCGTCGGCGAGCGTGTCCGGATCCGCCCCCGCCTCCAGCAGCCGGGTCACGGCCTCCGCGTCCCCGCTCCCGACCGCCGCCACGAGCTCCGCACCGTCCACGCCTGCCCACCCCGTCTCGATCGACCCGGGCGATGTTAACCGCGGACCCCGCCGACCCGTACGGCATGTACCGGACCGGGGACCCCTTCGGAGGCGGGCGGCCGCCGTCGGGCGCTCACGCCGGCCGCACGGCGGCCGGGGTGACCACCGCCCCCGCCGAACTCGACCCCTGCGGACGGGAGGAGCACCCCGACTGCGGCATCCGCGACGTCCTGGACCGCATCGGGGACGAGTGGGCGGTGCTGGTGGTCGTCGAACTGGCGGGCGGACCCCGCCGGTTCCGTGAACTCCAGCGTGCCGTCGAGGGCATCTCCCAGCGCATGCTCACCCTGACGGTGCGCAGGCTCGAACGCGACGGCCTCGTGCTGCGCGCCGTGTACCCGACGGTCCCGGCCCGGGTCGACTACCGCCTCACCGATACGGGGGCCGGCCTGACCCACCTGGTCAAAGCGCTCCCCGACTGGTCCCTGGCGCACCGCGGGGCCATCGCCGAGGCACGGCGCGCCTACGACCGGACCCACCCCGACCACGACATCCGCTGACCAGGACCCCCGACCTCCCGCGGCCCCGGTCGGGGCGGGGGACCTACCCCGTGAACCCGGGCCGCTGAGAGGGCGTCCACCAGCTCAGCAACCCCCAGACCCCGAGCGCGAGCGCGCCCGCCGCGACCGCGGCCGCGAGCCACGGGCGGCGCAGCGCACGCAGGGCGAGCAGCCAGGCGGCGAGCGGGACGAGCGCGCCGCCGGCGGCGACGAGGGGGAGGTCGACGTAGAGGACGCTCAGGTCCCGGTGCATGCCCTCGAAGCCGCCGTGGACGCTGACGCGCGCCCGCGGCGCCCAGGCGAGCACCGCGACCACCGCGCCGAACGCCGCCAGGAGGATGCCCGCACAGCCCAGTCTCTCTTCCCGCACACCTTGATCCGACGCGATCGTCCCGGCGGTGGTTCCCGGCCGCTACTGCCGGTATCCGCTCAGGAACCGTCCGATCCGGCCGATCGCCGTCTCCAGGACGTCCGCGTGGGGGAGGGTGAGGATGCGGAAGTGGTCGGGGGAGGGCCAGTTGAAGCCGGTTCCCTGGACGACCTGGATCTTCTCCCGCAGCAGCAGGTCGAGGACGAACTTCTCGTCGTCGTGGATCCTGTGCACCGCGGGGTCCAGCCGCGCGAACGCGTACAGCGCGCCCTTCGGCTTCACACAGCTCACGCCGGGGATCTCGTTCAGCTTCTCCCAGGCCACGTCCCGCTGTTCGCGCAGCCGTCCGCCGGGCGCGGTGAGTTCGTGGATGGACTGCCGGCCGCCGAGCGCGGCCTGGATGGCGTACTGGGCGGGCGCGTTGGCGCACAGCCGCATGGAGGCCAGCATGGTCAGGCCCTCCAGGTAGTCCCTCGCGTGCTGCTTGGGGCCGGTGACCACCAGCCAGCCGGAGCGGAAGCCCGCCACGCGGTAGGTCTTGGACAGGCCGCAGAAGGTGAGGACGACCAGGTCGGGGGCGAGCGCGGCGGCCGAGTGGTGCACGGCGTCGTCGTAGAGGATCTGGTCGTAGATCTCGTCGGCGAGGACCATCAGGCCGTGCCTGCGGGCCAGGTCGAGGATGCCCTCGACGATCTCCTTCGGGTAGACCGCGCCCGTCGGGTTGTTGGGGTTGATGACGACCACGGCCTTGGTGCGGTCCGTGATCCTCGCGGCCATGTCGTCCAGGTCCGGGTACCAGTCGGCCTGTTCGTCGCACCGGTAGTGGACCGCCTTGCCGCCCGCGAGGTTGGTCACCGCGGTCCACAGGGGGAAGTCCGGCGCCGGGATGAGGACCTCGTCGCCGTCCTCCAGCAGGGCCTGCACGGCCATCGAGATCAGCTCGGAGACGCCGTTGCCGAGGAAGACGTCGTCGACGTCGACCTCCAGGCCCAGGGTCTGGTAGCGCTGGGCCACCGCGCGGCGGGCGGAGAGGATGCCCCGCGAGTCGGTGTAGCCGTGCGCCCGGGGGAGCATCCGGATCATGTCCTGGACGATCTCCTCCGGCGCCTCGAAACCGAACAGGGCCGGATTGCCGGTGTTCAGGCGCAGCACGCTGTGCCCCGCCTCCTCCAGTGCGTTGGCGTGCTCGATCACCGGACCGCGGATCTCGTAACAGACCTCGCTGAGCTTGCTCGACTGCCGGAACTCCATGCGCCGCTTCCCCTCACGTGGTGTTGCTTGGTTTTACCAAGTGAGAGCTTGGAAAGTCCAACAACATGTCTAGACTGCGTCGCATGTCACCACGCCGAAGCTACGACCAGTACTGTTCCGCAGCCCGCGCGCTCGACGTCGTCGGCGACCGCTGGACCCTGCTGATCGTCCGCGAACTCCTCGCGGGCCCGCGCCGCTACACCGACCTGCACGCGGACCTGCCCGGCGTCAGCACGGACGTACTGGCCTCCCGGCTCAAGGACATGGAGCGCGACGGCCTCACCACCCGCCGCCGGCTGCCCCCGCCCGGAGCGGCGTACGTCTACGAACTCACCGCGCGCGGAAGCGCGTTGCTGCCGGTGCTCCAGTCCCTCGGCGCCTGGGGCGAGGCCGAACTGGGCGAGCGGCGCCCCACGGACGCGGTGCGGGCCCACTGGTTCGCGCTGCCCCTGCTGCGCGCCCTGGAGGGCGAGGGTCTGGTCGAAGTGCGCCTGGACGAGGGCAGGTTCCACCTGTACGTCGGTGCCGGGGACGGCCCCGTGTACGGCGACGGCCCCGCCCCCGGGCAGCCCGACGTCCTGCTCTCCCTGGACACCGCCACCTGTACGGCGATCGGCCGCGGCGAACTGACCCTGGCCGACGCGGTCCGCGCGGGACGGGTCGGGGTGGCCGGCGACGGCACGCTCGCCAAGGCCCTGCGGGAGGTGTGAGGGGGAGGAACGCGGAAGGCCCGCCACGGGGGCGGGCCTTCCGGAAAAGCGTCACGCGGTCGGCGGCACCCCGGGCGGGCGCCCGGACCCCCGCGTCAGCCGGTAGCCGGCGACGCCCGCCAGGGCCGCCAGCACGCCGCCCGCCGCCGTCCACACCCAGCGGTCGGACCACCAGCCGGAGGTCCAGCCGTCCTCGGGCTCCAGACCGGCCAGCACGGCGGACGGCGAGTCGTCGTCCTTCGCCCCGTCCGGCTCGGCGCGCGTCGCGATGCCCGGCACCAGCGGTTCGGACAGCGCGCCGTCCACGGCCGCCGCGCCGCCCATGTCCTCGGATTCGACCCGCAGTTCGGCGTCCACCGGCTGGCCCAGGTCGGCCGTGGACAGCCGCAGCGCCGTCAGGCGGACGTAGTACGTGCCCGGCAGCGGGTCGTCGGCCCACGGCTCCGACCAGGCGCGGACCGTGCGCAGCACGCACTCCAGCTCCACCGAGGGCGTGTCCGTCCCGGCGGTGCGGGTCTGCGCGCCGTACTGGCAGGCCTGGCGGCGGCGCAGGCCGTCGTACACGTCGATCTGCCAGGTCTCGGCGGCGTGGCTCTCCGGCAGCTTCACCGTCGCGCGGACGGTGGGGCGCTGCCCGGCGTCCGCCGGGAACGACCAGTACAGGTAGTCGCCCGTGGAGGCGCGCGCGGTGGCGGTCCGCCCCTGTCCGACCTCCGTCGCCGTGCGGAACGAGGTGCCCGCGCGGGTGGGCGCCCCGTCGTCCCCGGACGTGCCGGGGGAGGGCGAGGAGTCGGCCGCGGCGGGGGCGGAGGCCAGCCCGAGCGTCAGCAGGGCGGCACTCAGTATCCGTGGGATGCGCATCAGTTGGTCCTCCAGACGGCGACCCGCCAGCGTGACAGCCAGCCCCAGACGAGACCGGCGAGGAAGCCGGTGAGGACCAGCGCGCCGAGCAGCCACCAGCCCCGGCCGAGCCCGAAGGAGGCCACGTCGTCCGCGCCGTCCGGAGCGTCCACGACGTCGACCGTCAGCTCCAGCGGGAGTCCGGGCGTGGTCTTCACCCCGGAGTCCGCCGAGAAGGAGGTGGTCACCGCCAGGCACACGGTCTCGGCCGCGGGCTTGCCGCTGTCGTCGTCGTCCCGCTCGGGCTTCGGGTACCGCAGCCCGGTGGACAGCACGTCCGTGCGGCCGTGGCCGGCCGCCTCGCCGCGCACGATCTCCCGGTCGTGCACGGTGACGGCCCGCATCAGCACGCCGTGGTCCGGGCGCACGGCGCGGTCCGCCGCCACGCTCACCGAGGCGCGCAGCTCCTGCCCCGACAGCAGCTCCACGCGGTACCAGCGCTGCTGACCGAACTCCTCGCGGTCGGTGTAGAGGCCGGACTCCAGCACCGGCGCCTCGGCGCACGATCCGGCGCCCTCGGTGGCCACCGGCGTCACCACCGGCTCGGCCGCGCGGTCCACCAGCTCGTTCACCCGGTCGGTGAGCTCGTCCTGGTGCTCGACCGAGGTGTACGTCCCGCCGGTCGCCTCGGCGATGCAGCTGAGCTGCCGGCTCAGCTTCGCGTTCGGCACCAGGCCCAGGGTGTCGATGGTCAGGCCGATGCCCTTGGCCGCGATCTCCCGGGCCACCTCGCACGGGTCGAGCGGGGCGCAGGTGTCCTCGCCGTCGCTGATCAGCACGATCCGCTTGGAGCCGTCGCCGCCCTCGAGGTCGTCGGCCGCCTTCAGCAGGGCGGGGCCGATCGGGGTCCAGCCCGTCGGGACGAGCGTGGCCACCGCCGTCTTGGCCTCGGTGCGGTTCAGCGGACCGACCGGGTAGAGCTGCGCGGTGTCCTTGCAGCCCTCCTTGCGGTCGTCGCCGGGGTAGTTCGCGCCCAGCGTGCGGATGCCCAGCTCGACCTCCTCCGGCGTCGCGTCCAGCACCTCGTTGAACGCCTGCTTCGCCGCCGCCATCCGGGACTGCCCGTCGATGTCCTTGGCCCGCATCGAGCCGCTCACATCGAGGAGGAGGTTCACCTTCGGCGCGCCTTGGCCCGTGGGTTCACCGGCGGCCGCCCCGGCCGGGAAGGCGAGCCCGGCCGTCAGTGCGGCGAGCAGGGCGCAGACGCCTGCCACCGGCCGTTTTCTTCTGATCATCGGCGGATCCTATTGATCGGGAGTGCCGTGCTCCAAAACGGGGCGTCACACGGACTCGCACCGGAGCGGATTGGGCAGGTCCGCCCATCGGTCCCCCGCCGCCCGCGGCGACAGCCGCATCAGCGTCAGCGCCTTCGCGGGCAGCGGGCCGTCGAGCAGGGCGGTCAGGTCCGGGGTGCGCGGCAGATGCGGTACGGCGCTCTCCAGGGCCGCTCGCAGCGCCGGTCCCGATCCCGCCGTGCCCGCCAGCGCGCCGGCCACCAGCGAGCCGAACAGCTTGCGCCGCAGGGCGCGTTCGTCGTCGGTGACCATGCGCGCGGGCACCTGTCCGGGGAGCGGGACGCCGTGCCGGGCGAGACGGGCGGGGCCGATCCGCAGATCGGCCAGGTCGCGGTAGACCAGCCGCACCGGATCCCCGCCCGGCGACAGCACCACCAGCAGGTTCTGGCCGTGCGCCTCCAGGGCCACCCCCAGGTCCAGCAGCCGCAGCCCGACCGTGAGCGCGAGCCGCGCGAACCGGGCCAGCCAGGCGGGGGAGCGGGGCAGTCCGGTGGTCGCCAGCGCCGCCACCGGGACGACGCGCTCCCCGGCCGCCGCGTACTCCTGCGGCGACTCGCGCAGCACCGCCGCCAGGTCGGGGGACCCGGCCGCCACCGCGCCCAGCGTGCGGGTGACGTGCAGCAGCCCGTCCGTGCGCGCCGCCACCTCCTCCCCGAGGTCCGACAGCACCGCCGAGGCGGCCACCGAGCCGAGCGAGATGTCCCGCACCGAGGACGTCAGCCGGGCGCTCAGCGCCGTCTTGACGTGCGGCCCGTCCGGCAGCGCCAGGGTCCGCAGCGCCATCAGCGGATGCGCCGCGAGCCGCCGCCCGCCCGCCCGCTTCAGCACGTGCTCCGCCTGCCAGGGGTGCACCGGGACCACCACCCGTCCCGGCTCCCGCAGCCACTCGGGCCAGACCCCCGTCACCAGGCACTCGGCCTCCGGCACGGGCACCAGCCCCAGCTCCACGACCGGCCCGTGCTCGGGCCCGTAGGCGAGCTGCTCGGCCACCGAGAAACCCGGCCGGGAACGGCAGTTGGGATGGAACGGATGCCCGTCGACCACCCGCTGCTCCCACTCCCAGTCCCGCGCCGGCCACGCCCGCGGACGGTCCCGCCGGCCCGCCCGGGACAGCGCCAACGACGCCACGCTGTGCCCGAGTTCGGCGGCGAACGGCGCCGAGTGCGGTACGGCGAGCTCCGTCGTCAGCCGGGCCGGATCGTCGTGCACCACCCCGTCCAGCCGTACGGCGGTGACGTACGCGCCGGTCGCGTACGGGTCCGCGTGCGGGCCGCGCAGCCGCCGGCCGTCCGCCAGGCGCAGGGTGAGCCCCTCGCGGTCCGTCTCCCGGCGCACGATCCACGGCAGCGGCTCGTGCGCGAGACCGCGCCACAGCCGGGTCAGCACGGCCGCCCGGGCGCCGGGCAGCTCGCCGGTGTACCGGGGCACGAGAGCGGGCCGCACGGCGGCCAGTTCGTCGGCGGCCTCGGCCTCGGCGGTGGGGGGACGGTGCACGGGCGGACTCCTCGGGTGCGCGCGGGGCGGGACGTGGACGTGTCGACGGACGACGACAGACATACTGATCGTCTCCGCCCGGACAGACCGTAAGGAACCAGGGAACGCGTGGACCTCATCCCCCCGCCCGCGGACGACGAGGCGGTCCGCCGCGCCGACGCGTACGCGGCGGCGCCGCTGCTGAACTGCCTGCTGCGCGAAGTGGCCCGGCCCGCACCGGGGACGGGGCCCCGCCCGACGTACCGCCTGCCCGGCACGGGCCGCCTGCTGCGGGTGCGCGGCACCCGGCGCCCCGTCGAACCGGAGGTCCGCGCGGAGGACGGCTGGCACCGCCTCGGCCACACCGGGCTGGTGAAACTCGTCGCCGAGGAACTGCGCCGGCACACCGGCCGGTCCAACCACGAACTGCCCGCCGAGATGCTCGACAGCCGGGAGGCGGTGGCCGCGCTGCTCGCCGCCCGCGCCCGGACCGCCCCGCCGGACGACCCGTACCTCCGCTCCGAGCAGGCCCTGGTCACCGGCCACCCCCACCACCCCGCCCCCAAGGCGCGCGGCGGCGGCCCCGCGGCGGCCTGGCTGCCGTACGCGCCCGAGGCGCACGCCCGTTTCCCGCTGGTGCTGCTGGGACTGCGCGAGGACACGGTGGTGGAGGAGGGCGACACCACGGCCCTCGACGGCCTGGGCACCGCGCCGCCCGGCTACCGCCTGCTGCCCGCGCACCCCTGGCAGCTGGACCTCGCGGCCCGTGACCTCGCCCCCGCCTTCGCCGACGGCCGCCTGATCCGCCTGGACACGACCCCCTTCCCGGTGTGGCCCACGGCGGCGGTCCGCACCGTGTACGCGCCGGAGCGGGACCTGTTCCTGAAGTTCAGCCTGGACGTGCGCATCACCAACGACGTCCGCCGCCTGTGGCGCCACGACCTGCTGAAGCTCCGCGCGACCGACACGGCCGTGCGCGACGCCTTCGCAGGGCTGGACGCGGCCTGGCAGAGCGACCGCGGGTACCGCACCGCCGACTTCGCGTACGAACAACTGGCCGTGGTCGTGCGCGACGGCCTGCGCGGCCACGTCCCGCCCGGCGCGACCCCGTACCTGGCCGCCGCCCTGGTGGAGGGCTTCGACGGCAACCCGCTGGCCGCCACCGCGCGGCCGGCGGCCTGGTGGGAGGCCTACCTGTCGCGGGTGGTCCCCCCGGCCCTGGCGGCCTTCCACGGACATGGCGTCGTCCTGGAGGCCCACCTGCAGAACACGCTCGTCGCCGTGGACCCCGACGGCATGCCGGTGCGGGTCCTGTACCGGGACGCGGAGGGCGTGAAACTGCTGTCCGCGGTCTCCCGGGAGGCGGGCTGGGAACGCCTGGTCTACTGCCTGGTCGTCAACCACCTCGTGGAGGTCGCCGCCGCCCTCGCCGACCACCACCCCGGCCTCGACCCCTGGCCCGCCGTACGCCGCGAACTGGCCCGCCACGACCTCCCCGAGATCCCCGCCCTCCTCACCGCCCCCACCCTCCCGGCCAAGACCAACCTCCTGCTGCGCTGGACCGGGGCGGACGGCGCGGACGCCCGCTACCGCCCTCTGCCCAGTCCGCTGGCCGGATGACGGCACGCCGGTGCCGCGGGTCCGGCCCGCCCCCCGTCCGCGGGCCGGACCCGCCGCGCGGGCTCACCGGTCGCCGGCGTCCAGCACCTGCCCGGCCGCCCTGGTCTCGCGCAGCCGCAGGGCCTTCCACTCGGCGACCGGCTTCCGGTTCTCCTCCACCCAGCGCTCCTGCACGGCGGCGAGCCTGGCGTAGGCGCGCTCCAGATAGCCCGTGCGCTCCTTGCACTCCACGTCGGCGCGGACCGAGGGGTGCGTGGCGGGGTCCGTGCCGAGGGGCAGTCCGGCGGCCAGCTCCCGGGGGTTGCCGGCGGTGACTCCGGCGCGTTTCGCGCAGGCCCGCCAGCGTGCCTCGGCGGCCCGGAAGGCCGAATCCTTCTCCAGGTCCCGCAAGGTGTCCCGCTCCCCCTGGTCCAGCCTCATCCGCAGCCTGAGGTCCCGGACCCGACCGCCCTCGCCCAGCAGCCGGGTCTGCGCCTCGGCGAGGCAGCCCGTCGCGGGCCGGGTCACCTCGAGGACCTTGTTGCGGGCGGATATCCGCCGGTCCGGGTCGCCGTACAGCGCGCGGTCGAACTCCTCGTCCCGGGGCCGTTCCGAGGGCAGCGGCTCGGGCGCGCCGGTCCCGTCCGGCCCGTCGAGGGTCTCGACGCCGAACAGGGAGGGACCCGTGCCGGAGCCGTCGGGGGCCATGGGGGCGGGGCGGTAGGGGAAGCCGTGGGCGGCCATGCAGGACGCCGTCAGCCGCCCTTCCGCCTCATGGACGCGGCGGGAGGCGTCGGTCGTGGCGTGGAGCAGGCCGTGGAGCGGGAGCCGCGCGCGCAGTGCGGCGGGATCCTGCTCCGGCCGGGTGGACGACTTCGGCGGCGCCGGGTCGTGGCCGCCCAGTACCCAGGCGGTCGTGGTGGCGAGTGCGAGCGGTATGAGCACCAGGAGAACGATGCCCGCTTTCCGGCTCGGTCCGATCGGTGGCATGGCGGCCCTTCCTTCCGTGGCTCATGACCGCGGCGGGGTGGGCCGGGGCCGGGAGCGGCGCGGTGGCGTCGCTCCCGACGCCCGGCCCGTACGCCGCTCAGAAGCAGTTGACGCTGGTGGTGCCGCGCAGGCGCAGGGAGCTGGCCCGGTTCTGCAGGTCCGCCGGCAGGTAGTTGACGTAGGACCCGGGGTTCACGCAGAAGATGAAGCCGCTCCAGTCGCTGCCGACCCCGGTGTAGTAGTGGCTCTCGTACCCGCCGGTGCTGGAGTTGCTGGCGGAGACGACGTTGTTGTGCACGGGCTGGTTGCCGCCGGCACGGCTGGTGAGCTCGTTGAAGGTGTTGTTGCGGAAGTCGGTGTCGGAGTCGGAGTAGGACTGCCGGGCCGAGTCGTTGACGCCCAGGTAGTAGACGCAGTGGTAGCCGGCCGAGCAGTTGGGGCCCGCGGACGCCGGGGACGCCCCCAGCAGCAGTCCGGCCGACGCGGCCATGGCGGCGATGCCGCTCACGGCGGCCAGTTTCGTGCGTGTACGCATGCTTCCTCCGTTGTGGTCCGGGACGTGGTCGCCCGTGTGTGTGGATCCGCGAGCGTGCCGTTTCCGTTCGGCGAGCGCGAATCTACGGGCGGCCGGACGGGCGCACATCGGGGCAGGCCCTGAGACGGCGGGGGCGCCCGGGTCAGGCGCGGAGGTAGGTGACGACGGCCTGGACCCGCCGGTGGTACCCGAGGTCGGGTTCCAGGCCGAGCTTGGTGAAGATGCTGCGGATGTGCGTCTCCAGCGTCTTGCCGCTGATGTCCAGGAACCGCGTGATGGCCTCGTTGGAGTGGCCCTCGGCCATGACGGCGAGCACCTCCCGCTCGCGGCGTGTGAGGCTGTCGAGGCGGCTGTGCGTCCGCCGGCGGCCGAGCAGCCGGGCGACCACCTGCGGGTCGATGACGGACTCGCCCGCCGCCACCCGCGCGAGCGCGTCGCGCAGTTCCGCGACATCGGCGAGGCGGTCCTTCATGAGGTAACCGAATCCGCGCGGGGAGGCCGCGAGTGCCCGTACCGCGCTGCCGGTCTCCACGTACTGCGAGAGCAGCAGCACCCCGACGTGCGGGAAGCCCTCCCGGAGCGCGGTCGCCGCCCTGATGCCCTCGTCGGTGTGGGTCGGGGGCATACGGATGTCCAGGAGGACCACGTCGGGGGTGCGGTCCGCGACCAGGTGCGGCAGGCCCTCGCAGTCGCCCGCCTGGCCGACCACTTCGACACCGGCCTCGGTGAGCAGCCGCACCAGGCCCTCCCTGAGGAGTACGGAGTCCTCCGCGACGATCACGCGCACGGCAGCTCCGCCCTGACGCGGGTGCCGCCGTGCGGACCCCCGGAGATCCGCAGCACACCGCCCGCCGCGGCGAGCCGGTCGGCGAGCAGGCTCAGCCCGGTGCCCTTGGTGGGGTCGGCGCCACCGGTGCCGTCGTCGGTGACCTCGACGACCAGGAGGGCGCCCTCCCTCCGTACGGAGACCTCCACCCGCTCCGCGCGGGCGTGCTTGACCGCGTTCGACATCGCCTCGCAGACCGTGAAGTAGGCGGCGGACTCGACGAACGGCGGATACCGGCCGGGGTCGGCGGTCACCCGCACCGGCAGGGCGGACCGTTCGGCGAGGGCGGTCACGGCGGGGCCGACGCCCTCGCGGGTCAGCAGGGCCGGATGGATGCCCTGGGCCAGGTCCCGCAGGTCCTCGATGGCCTGACGCAGGGTCTCCTCGGCGTCGGCGACCGCCCGGCGCAGCGCGGCCTCCTCCGCCGTCCTTCCGTCCTCCCGGCCCTTCCCGTCGGCTCCGTCGGTCCCGGTCCGCACGCCGGCCCGTCGCAGGGTCATGAGCGCCAGGACGAGACGGGTCTGCGCCCCGTCGTGCAGGTTCCGCTCCAGTTGCCGACGCTGATCGTCGGCGGCCCGCAGCAGACGGGCGCGGACCTCGTCGGTGCCCTGCTCGCGGGCCCGGACCTCCGCCCGGAGCCGGGACGCCCGCAGGCACAGCCGTACGGCTGCCCCGGCCGCGGTCAGCAGCTCGGGTTCGTCGTCGAGGGCGGGGTCGTGGAGCAGCACCGCCGGGAAGCCGTCCGGGCCCTCGTCGCCGAGCGGGGTGACGCTTAGCCCGGCGGCCTGTGGCAGCGGGCGTCCGTACGGATCCGTGTAGTCGTCCAGGAGGGCCCGGGGGTCCCGGGGCGGCGCAGCCGGGGCGGAATCCGCGGGGCCGGCGGCGCTCACGGTGCTCGTGTCCGCGGTCTGTACCCCGAGTCGTACGGAGGGGTCCCCGAGGGTGCGGGCCAGTGTCTCCTGCAGCCGCAGCAGACCGGGGTCGGCCGCGGCCTCGGTGACGAGATCGGCGACGGCGGCGCGCCGCAGCCGCAACCGCAGCAGCCCGGCCAGGAAGGCGAAGGGTACGGCGATCTGGCTCAGGTCGGAGGGCAGGGCCAGGACGGTGGCGGCGGGCGCGAGCACGTCGGGCGCGACGAGGTAGAGCATCTCCCAGCCGATGAACGCGACCGCCACCGCGACGGCGACCCAGGCGGGCATCAGCGCCCGCCGGCGGGCCGGCCCGCCGGCGCGCCAGCGGCGGACCAGCCGGTACGCGCAGACCAGGGTGAGCGCCGCCCCCAGCCACCGGTAGCCCAGGTCGACCAGGGCGAAGAGGCCGGCGTCGGAGTGGACCAGCAGCGCGTTCGGGCCGCAGTCGCGGCAGTCGAGGTAGCTGGCGGTGCCGGACACCGCCGGGTCGTAGACGAGGGCACGGAGGAGTCCGCCCACACCGACGAGGAGGTAACCGGCCAGGACGACACGCCGGTCGGCCGCGGCCGTCGTCCGCCCTTCGGGGTAGGCCAGGAGGAGATGGGCGAGGACGGCGAGGTTGAGGGCTTCCGTCCAGGCTCCCAGGGCGAAGAGGACGGGCACGGTGGTGCCCTGGAGGTTGCCGAGGAACCAGGTGAGCCCTTCGGCGAGCATCAGCGGGCCCGTGCGGTTGGTCGGCCTGCGCCACCAGGCGAGGAGTCCGGCACCCGCGTAGGCCCAGCCCACCGCCAGGTCCCGCAGGACGTCGCTCCAGGCGGCCCCCGTCCTGCCGTAGGCCCAGGCGCCGCAGCACCCCGCGGCCAGGGCCGTCCCCGCGCCGACGGTGAGGCGTCGGCGCGTCCGCCCGGCCCGTCGGGGCGAGGCGGTTCCTGCCGTTCTCCCCACCCCGCCCCCAGACGCGTGTGTCACCGCCGCCCCCGATCGATGTCCGACGATACGAACCTGAGCGTGAGCACGCCAACCCGGTCGACGGCATCCGGACAGGGTCGCGCCCCCGGTCACTATGCTCGTCGGATGCTGAGAGAGGTCACCGCCACCCGCTACGTCACACCCCTGAGGTCGGGCGGGTCCGTCCCCGGTGTCTTCGAGGCCGACGACCTCGGGACGTACGTCGTGAAGTTCACCGGGTCCGCACAGGGGCGCAAGGCGCTGGTCGCCGAGGTGATCGTGGGGGAGTTGGCGCGGGCCCTCGGGCTGCGCTTCCCCGAGCTGGTGCTGGCGCACTTCGATCCGGCGGTGGCGGACGGCGAGCCGCACCAGGAGGTGCGGGAGCTGCACGCCGCCAGCGCCGGGGTGAACCTCGGCATGGACTATCTGCCGGGCGCGCGGGACTTCACCCCGGAGGTCGCCGAGGTCTTCCCCGTCGATCCGCTGGAGGCCGGGCGCGTCGTCTGGCTCGACGCCCTCACCGTGAACGTGGACCGCACCGTCCACAGCTCCAACCTGGTGGTGTGGCCGACGCTCGGGGTCGCGCCGCCGCGGCTGTGGCTCATCGACCACGGGGCCGCGCTCGTCTTCCACCACCGCTGGGAGGGCTCCGACCCGGCCAGGGCGTACGACTTCCGCCATCATGCCCTCGGCCACTACGGCCCCGACATACGTGCGGCGGACGCCGAGCTCGCGCCGAAGGTGACCGAGGAGCTGCTGCGGGCCGTCACCGCCGAGGTCCCCGACGACTGGCTGGCCGACGACGCCCGCTTCGCCACGCCCGACGAGGTCCGCGAGGCGTACGTGACGTACCTCCACGCGCGCGTGCGGTCCTCCCGCGCCTGGCTGCCCACCGACTTCCCCGGCGCGGACGAGCTCGCCGAGGAGAACGCCCGGCGGGCGGCGAGGACCCGGCGGGGCCGGCCGGACTGGCTGAAGCGGGTTCCCGACCTGCACGGCAGACCGGCGGCGGCCCAGGACTGGTCGGTGCACCTGGGCCGCTCGGACACGTAGGGCCCGGCCCTCGGGCAGCTCGTACGCCGGCGGGTCGGGTGCGCCGCCACCGCACCCACCCACTGCCGCCCCGGCTCACTCGAGGTGCGCCAGATCCGCCTCGGTGTCGATGTCGTACGCCTCGGCCACGTCGCCGCACTCGACGAGCGTGAGCCGTTCCGCGTGCTCCTCCAGATAGGCGCGCGCCCCCCGGTCGCCGGTCGCGGACGCGGCGGTCCCCGCCCAGTGCGCGGCGCCGAGCAGGACCGGGTGGCCGCGCACGCCGCCGTAGGCGGCCGATGCGAGCGACTCGGGGGAGCCGTAGGCGCCGAGCACCCGGGCGACCGCCTCCGGGCCGATCCCGGGCTGGTCGACCAGCGAGACCAACGCGGCCCGTGCGCCCGTCCCGGCCAGAGAGCCGAGGCCGGCCCGCAGGGAGGCGCCCATGCCCCGCTCCCACGCCGGGTTGTCGACGAGGGCGCAGTCCGGCAGGAACGCGCGGGCGCGCACTTCGTCCGCCCGCGCACCGAGCACCACGTGCACCCGCGCGCAGCCGCCCGCGCGGAGCACCCCCACCGCGTGCTCCACCAGTGGCCGTCCCCGGTGCGTGAGCAGCGCCTTGGGCCGCCCGCCGAGCCGCCGCCCGCCGCCCGCGGCCAGCAGCAGTCCCACGACCTCCGTGGCGGTGTCCTCGACCCTGTGATGTGTCGTCATGCGTCCTGCATACCGCACCCGTCGCGGGGTATCGGGACGGCGGCGGATGGATGCCCGGGGCCACTTCGTCACGCTGCGGAGCAACTCGATGACGCAGTGGACTGGCGCGAGGGGGCCGGGGTGGCGTTTACTGGCGCGACCGGTCGGCGGGGTTCCGCGACCGGTCGGGGAGGCGCACAACGACGTGCCAGGGGGAGGACTGTGTTGCGCAGCGTGGAGCAGAGGCGTGTGCCCGGCAGTCAGGTGGACCCACGAGTGACGGAGCTGCGCTCCGCCGTGTCCCGGTTACGCCGTCAGCTCGCAGCCCATCCCGGGGACTTCCGGGACCGGGGCGTCGCGGAGGAGGAACTCGCCGCGCTGGCCGGGGCGGCCGCCGCCGGAGTCCCTGAGATCCACCGGCTGCGCCGCTCCCTGCTGCTGATAGCGGGCGCGATCGGCTCGGTGAGCGCACTGGGGCAGGGCGTGCGCGAACTGCGCGAGGCGGTGGACCTGTTCGGCCCGCCGCCACGCGGCTGACGCGGGCCCGCGACCGGCGCGGTCAGGCGGTCGGGGCGGCGCCCGGCGCGGTGAGCGCCTCGGAGAGGTCCTCCGCGACCTGCCGGAGCACCGGCACGATCCGCTCCGTCGCCGACTCCGTGACCCGCCCCGACGGACCCGAGATCGAGATCGCCGCCGCCGTGGGGGAGCCCGGCACCGGTACGGCGAGGCAGCGGACGCCGACCTCCTGCTCGCTGTCGTCCACCGCGTAGCCCAGCCGGCGCACGTCCTCCAGGGCCGCGAGGAAGCCGTCCGGCGTGGTGATGGTCCTGTCCGTCGCGGCGGGCATGCCGGTACGGCCGAGCAGGGCCCGCACCTCCTCCGGGGGGAGACCGGCCAGCAGGGCCTTGCCCACGCCCGTGGAGTGCGGCAGGACGCGCCGGCCGACCTCGGTGAACATCCGCATCGAGTGCTTCGACGGCGCCTGCGCCACGTACACGACCTCGTCCCCGTCGAGCAGCGCCATGTTCGCCGTCTCGCCGGTCTCCTCCACCAGCCGTGCCAGGTACGGCCGTGCCCAGGCGCCCAGCAGCCGGGAGGCGGACTCGCCGAGCCGGATCAGCCGCGGGCCCAGCGCGTAGCGGCGGTCGGGCTGCTGGCGCGCGTAGCCGCAGACGACGAGCGTGCGCATCAGGCGGTGGATGGTCGGCAGGGGCAGTCCGCTGCTCGCGGACAGTTCGCTCAGGCCGACCTCGCCGCCCGCGTCCGCCATCCGTTCGAGCAGGTCGAAGGCGCGCTCGAGGGACTGCACGCCGCCGCCGGCGGCGGGCCGGGCGGAGCCGGTGGTGCTGGCGCTGGACGTCGGCACGGCGCGTTCCTTTCGGGGCCTGGCAGGAGGGGCAGAAGCCTACCCGGCGGCCGGTCGGCCACCCGCTCGTGCGACGCCGCGTTCCGCTGGGTGAGGGTCCCGTTCCGATCGACGGAATCAGCCGGGGGCGTCCGCCGGTCCGGGAGTGCACGTCAACGACCCCGGCCGCACCGAGTGGGAGGGCGTCCGGACCGCCACCCGCGCGGCGGCGGCCGACGGCGTCACCACGCCGGCGGCCCCTCCCGGCTGCGCCCGTTCGGCTCGCTGACGGAAGGGGGAGCGGCCGGTTCGGACGAGCACACGGCTGTACTCCAGTCACCGCAGAATTCA